>JBHLRJ010000111.1:0-14359 GCA_048882645.1 Candidatus Thorarchaeota archaeon | reverse complement strand
ATTTGAGCCATATTAAAGTACATTGCACACACTGGTGCTGATGTGAATGGTTCAACGACTAACGCTACACTAATTTTATCTATAGGAATATCTTCAGTTAAAGCAAACAAACTGTCTATACAATAAAGTGGTACCCCAGATGTTCCTACTTCAGGGGCACCATCAGGATTTGTAGGGTCAATACCGTTAAAGGTTAATGCATCCACAGCTGCACTAAAACCTGATTCTCCATTCTTATAAAGAAACTTCCAACGTTTATTCGTTTCTTCAGGAGTACCATGTCCTGAAAACAATCTCATAGTCCATAACCGTCCTCTATACATGGAAGGATAGACTCCACGAGTATAAGGTGGTACTCCAGGGAAACTTATATCATGTAGATAGTCTTTATCTTTTAGATCTAAAGGAGTGTAAAGGCTTTTTATTGGAATGTCAGAATCTGTTACAAATTTTACATCACGTTCTTTTAGGTTTTCATATATCTTCTCCCACTTTTCCTTTTCTTCTCTGATTTTTTCCAAATAAGTCTTATCAACCAATCTTAAATCACGCTAATTTGTGTATTATTTTTATATAATAAAGTAATTGGTAATAATATTTATTTTATTAAAACTAGGAAATAAGAAGGAAGGAAAGAATTTTAACAAATATCTAACTTAAAGAAATATTTAATTACATTAGTAAAAAATCGAGATTCGAATCAGATGATTAATGATATTAAAAGTCATTGTAGACCACATTATAGTCTTCTTTCAGAAGAGCAAATTAGCCAAATTCATTTAACAAGTTTAGACATATTGGCTAATATTGGAGTTCAAATATCTCACAAGGAAGCTTTAAATCTATTGGAACGAAATGGGTGCACTATCGAGGATAATAACGTTGTTCGAATCCCAAGTTCCTTAGTAGAAGATTGTATAAAAAGAGTACCTTCCCAAGTCACTATTTTTAACAGAAATGGTAAGGAAGTAATGAAATTAGGAGGGGAGAATATTTATTTTGGTCTTGGAACAGATTTACTTAGGACAATTGACTTGGAAACTGACAAATTACGCCTATCTTTATTACGGGATGTAAAGAATGCTGCAATTGTCTCAGATTATTGTCAAGAAATAGATTTCATTGCCTCATTTGCATTACCGAGTGATGTACCAAAAAATCTGATGTATATATATTGTTTTAAGGAGATGCTCGAAAATTCTGTTAAACCTATTTTTTTCACTGCTGCAGGAAAGGAAGATTTAGAATATATAATTGAAATGGCAGAAATTGTTGCTGGAGGGGAGGCAAATTTAAAATCCAAACCCTTTCTTATCCATTATTCTGAACCTACGGCTCCAATATCTCATTCATATGGTGCAATAAATAAATTATTCTTATGTGCTGAAAGAGAGATACCAATTTGTTATACTCCAGCTGATTTACTTGGAGGGACTGCTCCAGTTACTTTAGCTGGAGGTATAGTACAAGCAAATGCAGAAGCTTTAAGTGGCATTGTCTTGCATCAGCTTAAAAATCCAGGAGCACCAATTATTTCCGGTTTTGGTGTTGCACCTTTAGACATGAAATCAGCAGTAATATGCTATGGTGCACCAGAATTACGTTTGACTAATTCCGCATTTGCAGATATGTTTCATCATTATCAAATTCCCATGTGGTCAACAGTTGGTTCAGATAGTCATTGTTTAGATCAACAAGCGGCTTTAGAGCATACATTTGCTATATTATTCGCATCTATGGACGGAGCGAACTTAATTCATGATATTGGATATTTGGGGCAGGGCTTAGTAGGGAATCCTGCATCAATTGTGATGTGTGATGAAATCATAAGTTTTGTCAAAAGATTTGTACGTGGTTTTGACATTGACAAAGAAATGTTAGCAACAGATGTTATACGTGATATAGGGCCAGGTGGAAATTTTCTTACTCATAAACACACATTGGATCATTTCAGAGAGGAATTGTGGCGACCTAAATTCCTTAATCGAAATGGTCCAGAATCTTGGATTAGTAAAGGTAGAAAAAGTTATGGGGATCGTATAAAAACTCATACTCTAAAAGTGCTTCAAACGCATAAAGTTGAACCACTTAGCAATGAGATTCAAAAATTATTGAATTTGAAACTAGTAGAAGCAGAAGAAAAATTAAGAGATATATCATTCAAAGCATAACTTTTGATCCGATAAAAAAGATTTAAGAATTTAGTTTCTTTAATTAAAAATTGAATCTAGTGAGTTTCTGGATAGTTTCCAAATCTACCTTAGAAGCAGCATAAGATCCTACTGGAACAATACACCCACAATTCTCACACAATAAAGGTGAATTCCCCATAACACAAAATTTTCGCTGTCCATTTGGATAGTAACACTTCACAATACCCCTTTTAAATATACAATGTGGCGCGAATTCTTTGGTTAGATATAATTCGAGCATTTTCTTTGAAATTAGTATAAAATCACCATACTCTTTCATAACCTTTAAGATACTCTCAACAACATAATTTAATTTTTCTCCTTTAACTAATAGTGGATCTTTGGGATATCCTGTGAACATTAGAAAGAAAATACCTGAAACACCTATATCGTAGGCAATTTTTACTGTATTTTCAATTTCTTTATAATTCAATGCTGTTATGGTTGTGGAGATTAATACTCTTTTGTCATCTTTAATGTTTTCAATAACCTTCCGAAAGATGTTCGCACCTCGAATTTCATTATGAGTCTCTTCACCGCCATCCAAGCTTACCCAATAAACAGGTTGTTTTTTACGTTTAAACCAAGGCAATTTAATAATTCCATTTGAAGCAATCTGGACTGAAGGGAAGATCTCTATCGCTTTATTTATTAAATTCATTCTAAGGGTAGGTTCTCCACCAGTTAATGCCGCACTATTGATCCCCAACTCTTTGTGATATTTAAAGACTTTAATCCATTGATCATCCGTCAATTCTTCTCTTTTTTTTGCTGTAGGTGAATTTAACTCATCAATAGAGGAATTGAAATAACAGTGTTTACAACTTAAGTTACACTTCCATGTTAAGTCATAATTTACAGCTAAGGGGAATTTTATAGTTTTATGCTTTATATAATAAAATCCAGAGTGAATTCCTTTTATTATATTTTCTGAGGTTAATAACTTAGAAACATTTTTCATCGCCAACAAAGATCAACTCTTTTAAAGTTAAGATAATTCAGTTTAATTAAAATATTCTTACTTTACATATTCAGATACTTGATTCTCGCTATTATCTTGAGATATAATATCTAAATTTATCATCATCGATCTGCCATGATTCAAAGAAGTCAAACTTTGTTTTTGTTTCCCACAGGTTATTTATATTTTCAATACCCTTATAAAGATCTGTCAGAAGTGTTTTATCACAGGGATATTTTCTATGTGAAGGATATAGTTCATATTCTTCTTGTACTTCACAAATTTTTATTAATTTGTCGAGTGTTTCAAGGACTGTGCGAAATTTCTTTCTTTTAGGGAGAAATTGATCTCCGTAATAAGCAACATCACCAGTGAAAAGTTCACTTGTGTTAGTAAGTAGGCATATTGATCCTGGAGAATGTCCTGGGGCATGGATTATTTTTACAATGATTTCCCCCAAATCAAAAATATCCCCATCTTTAAGTGTCTTAATAACTTGGGCTGGTGGAATTAAAAAATCTTTTTCCTTGTATATCTTTACAATTTCACACGGAGAATCAACCAAAAATGATAGATCATAAGGATTTGAAACGATTTTTACTTCATTTTCATGAACATAGACTTCCTCAAATTCATTATTCCCAAGAATATGATCCCAGTGAGTATGAGTATTAATAACTAGTAATTCTCTTTCATCTATTAAATCGTTTACAATCGGCTTGAGAGGATACAATCCACATCCCGTATCAAGTAGAAGTGCTAATTCAGATCCGAGAATCAGGTATAAATTAAGCGGATCATTTCTGTAAGCGGGGTGTACTAAAGAGATGTTTTCTTTTATTACGTACAAATGATTTTTGTGTTTTGAAATTTCAAAATGATGGTTTTCATTACTCATATTTTTATTAATACTTGTATTGGATTTAAATACATGGGCTCTCGCAAATAATCCCAAAAAAAATTAAAAATTTTGATAATGAAAAAAAAAGTATAATTAATGTTGAACTTTAATTGCTTCTTTTTCAGTGAATAGCCTATGGATAAAATCCTTAATGTGATTGATAGCATCTTCAGCTTCAGGTAATACATTTAATCCAAAAACGTGGAATCCGTGGGGCACATCATCCCATGTTTCTAACGTTACATCAACTCCATCATCCTTTGCTTTATCAGCAAGATGCTTACAACCACTATAAAGCATCTCACATGTGCTGGTCTGGATAAGTAATGGAGGAAACCCTTTTAGGTCCGCTGTTACTGGAGAGATTAATGGATCATTAGGATCTTGACCTGCTAAATAAGCAGGAACGCAAAAAAGTAATAATCCACTGTCAGCTAGAATTGGATCTGTTTCTGCATTCTCAAAGAATGAATCATCAGCCTCGTCGAGCCTTAAATCTGTCCCAGGTGAAAGACATATTGCTCCTAAAGGTAAAGTTATACCCTCGTTTTGCAATCTTAAAATTGTCGTGAGAGTAAAATATCCTCCAGCGGAGAGACCACCTATGATAATGTCTTTAGGTTTTATGCCTGATGAAACAAGCCATTTATATGCCTTTACACAGTCTTCTTGACCTGCAGGATGGGGATATTCTGGGGCAAGACGATAATCCACGCTTAAAACTCGCATTTTAGTCGCATTTCCCAATGCAACTGTAAAATATCGTGAAGCTCTTGGAGATCCTATAACCATACCTCCTCCGTGAAAGTATAATAGAACACGATTTTCATCTGCTTCTGGTACAATTTGCCATTCAGCGGGGACTCCATCCACAATAACTTGTTCTATTTTTATTTCTTTTGGGAGTGGATCTTCAGTTTCTTGTTGATCCGCCATAGTGTCGAATATGAACTGTAATAACCTTGAAAGAAAAAGTCTTTCTTCATGAGTGGTTAAATTATAGAGATCATCAAGAGTCAGATCTTTTCCTTTTGTGGCAGCCCAACGAGAATTAGCGTCCATAACTTTATTCCACAAAGCAAGGAAATTAATCTCTTGATTTTCTTTAATTTTAAGGAATTCAGCTATAGCCTGCATCTGGAGTTTCTGAAATTGTTCCATAAGCTCATTTACTTGCGGAGTAAGTTTAGATTTGTTTGAAATTGACATTTTTTTTCGCCTATCACCATTATTAGGTTTAAAATGATGCAGTTATAAAATTAATACTATTCTATAAAAATTTTTGGTAATAGAGAAATATGCGTTTTATCAAAAAAAAGATACTTTTAGGTTGTAATCCCTTAAAATTTGCTTAGATTGATAAAATATAATTACAATTGTTAACTAGTCTTTTCATTATTTAAAATAAAATTCAAATCATTGTTGGTTATTATGGATTTTTCATTAAATGAACAACAGAAAATGTTAAAGAAGATAACAAGGGAATTTGCTGAGGAATATATTGCTCCTGTAGCAGAGGAAAGCGATAAGAATTCAAAGTTGGATGAAAAAGTTTTACAGAAAATGAAAGAAATGAATTATTTTGGGACATGTATTCCAGAAGAATATGGAGGAGCGGGACTTCATGAGGATACTACCAGTTTTTGTGTTGTGACTGAAGAAATTGGACGAGTTGACGCTTCATGGGGCATTACAACTGGTGTGCACTGCAGTGTATGTGCACATCCGATTTACAAATTTGGAACTGAAGACCAAAAGCAAAGATTTCTAATTGATCTTGCCAAGGGTAATAAAATAGGAGCCTTCTGCCTTACAGAGGCTAATGCTGGTTCTGATGCTGCCGGTGTTCAACTAAGTGCTGAAAAGGATGGTGATGAATGGATTTTGCGAGGATCAAAAATATTTGCTACAAATGGAGGTATTGCTAAAACATTATTGGTAGTAGCAAAAACAGGAATGAAAGGTAGTCGGAAAGAACTGACTATTTTTATTGTAGATACAGATACTCCAGGTTACTCCGTTGGTGTCAAAGAAGATAAGCTCGGAGTTCGTGCCTCTAATACTTCTGAACTAGTTTTTCAAGATGTTCGTGTCCCACATGAAAATATTTTAGGTAAAGAGGGAGATGGGTTTAAATTAGCAATGCAAACCTTAGATTTCGGGAGGATATCTATAGCTGCTCAATGCGTTGGAGTAGGTCAAGCTTGCCTAGAAGCTTCAGTCAAATACGCTAATGAAAGAGTTCAGTTTGGACAACCAATAGGAAGGTTTCAGGGAATACAATGGAAGATTTCTGACATGGCTTGTGCTATTGAGTCTGGTAGATTATTAACATACAAAGCAGCCTATATGTGTGATAAGGGAATGGAGTATGGACTTGCCAGTTCTATGGCAAAATTAGTTTCATCTGAAGCGGCTATGCAGGCTGCTCATAGTGCAGTCCAGATCCATGGAGGATATGGATTAATGAAAGCGTATGCTGTAGAAAGATATTTTAGAGACGCTAAGATGGGAGAAATTTATGAGGGGACTTCTGAAATTCAGAGATTGGTTATTGCAAACCAATTGTTAAGAAAAGGAGTCAATATCTTATAGGAAGATCTTGATTTTCTTGATAATTTTTTTACATTAAAGAAAACTTATTTAAATACAAATCAATTATGGTTCTAAAATAGATTTAATTAATAAATACGATTCTGACATCATTTTTATGTCTACAGGTGTTATTAGTTGAAAATCTTTGTTTGTGTTAAACAAATACCGGGAATTACAGAAGTGAAAATTAATCCTACAACAAACACTCTTGTAAGAGAGGGTATCCCATCTATAATGAACCCTTTTGATAAAAATGCCATTGAATTGGGTTTAACAATTAAAGAAAATCATGGAGGAGAAGTTATTGCAATAAGTATGGGCCCTCCACAAGCTGCAGATGTTCTAAGAGAAGCTATGTCTATGGGTGTAGATAAAGGTTATTTACTAACAGATAAAGCATTTGCTGGGGCAGACACTTTAGCTACATCTTATACATTATCTCTTGCTATTAAAAAACTATTGAAAGGAACAAAAGATCAAAAGAATTTTCTAGTGATTCTTGGTGCCCAAGCTAGTGATGGTGATACAGGTCAAGTGGGACCAGAATTAGCTGAAGAATTGGATATTCCACAAATAACTTATGTAAAGAAGTTTGAATTAAAAGAAAACAAAATCGTAATTGAGAGGATTTTTAGAGCCGAGGAAGTAGTTATCATCGAAACAAAACTTCCTGCTTTAATCTCTGTCGTAAAGGATATAAACGATCCTCGATCACCAAAACTATCAGGAATAGTCAATGCCTATAAAAAGAACGAAATTATACGATTAGATTCAGAAGAATTAAAACCAGATAAACGTAAAATTGGTTTAAATGGTTCACAAACTACCGTCTGGAAGATATTTGTTCCTCCCAAGAAGGAAGATCAAATAGTTATAAAAGGGAGTAAAGAAGAAATTGCTTTAGAATTAATTAAAAATTTAAAGAATGATAAGATACTTTAAAAGGATATAGTATATGAGTATATTTATAGACGACGATCTTTGTACCGGTTGTGGTAGTTGTGTTGAAGTTTGCCCTTTTGTTGGAATTGAAATTGTTGAAAATACAGCTATGATAACTGAAGAGTGTACTTTTTGTGGTGCATGCCTTGATGTTTGTCCAGTTAATGCCATCTTGATTGAGCGAGAAGAATTTAAAATTCCAAAGGTAGATCTGTCTCAATATAGAGGTGTTTGGGTAATAGCTGAACATTACAAACAAGTAATTAATCCTGTTGTTTACCAATTGTTAGGAAAAGGAGGTGAATTAGCAAGAGAATTAAAAGTAAAATTAACATTTGTCATTCTAGGAGCCAATTTAGATAATCAATTAAACAATCTTAGCCAATATGGCCCAGATGAAATTATATATATTAAATCCCCCATCTTAAAACATTACTATTCTGACTTATATGTCCAAGCTTTAACAGAATTAATTCTTAAAAGGAAACCAGAAATAGTCTTAATCGGGGCAACTCCAACAGGAAGGGATTTTGCTCCAAGAATAGCAAAAAGGCTTAACGCAGGATTAACAGCCGATTGTACAGGATTAGAAATTGATCAAGAGACAAGAAACCTCTTGCAAACGCGTCCTACTTTTGGAGGGAGTTTAATGGCTACGATTTTAACTCCGAATAGTCGGCCACAAATGGCTACTGTACGCCCTGGTATTTTTAAAGAACCAGAAAAATCTAATAAGAAACCAATAATCACAGAAATAGAATATAAATTTAAAGAAAAAGACCTGGTTACAAAAATAATAAAAGTAATAGAAAAAGAAAAGAGTTCTGTAAATCTTGAGGACGCAGAAATTATTGTAGCTGGAGGAAGAGGCGTAGGATCCAAAGAAAATTTTAAATTAATTGAAGAATTAGCTGAAGTTTTGGGTGCGGGATTGGGTGGTTCTCGAGTTACCATTGAATTGAACTGGTTAGATCAGGATAGGCAAATTGGTCAGACAGGAAAAACAGTATCACCAAAGCTATATATTGCATGCGGGATTAGTGGAGCCATTCAACACATTGTTGGTATGCAAAATTCAGAAATCATCGTAGCAATAAATAAAGATAAAAATGCTCCCATTTTCAATATTGCACACTATGTAATTGTGGGAGACCTTCATGAAATAATACCAGAACTAATAAAACAAATTAAGATATTTAAATCTAAGAAAGAATAAAAAAAGTTATCTTTAAGTTCTCTTTCCTCCTGTGAGCATTAAAATTTTTCCTACACTTGAATTTGTGTAAAAGTTTTGAATTAATAACTAACTAAAAGAAACAGAATTTTTTCGAATAACTTTATAGTAAAACTTGAAGATAAAATTTTGAAAAAAAGTGATATTAAGAGTGTCAGAAAAAAGTAATGGAATGTTATTTTAGTTTTATTCGTGGAGGAATAAATTATTGGCTAAAAAGACACATTCCACTACTAGAAAAAAAATTTATTTTTTCTATTTATAAACTAGAAATCCCCATTATTAAATGTTTCGTAAATTCGGTTAAAATTATGAACGCTCTAAACCAGTATTCTGTCAATTGTCTTGTTATGAAGCTAAATTGAGGTTAAGAATTTAAAGTTTCTTTAGTACACCTCTATTTTAGAAATAAATGTTAAACGAGGTCATAATTTTAATTAAAAAAAAAAAATTTTCTTAAAAATTATAAGAAAAAAACCTTTTTTTTCGAAATTAATTATCCGAAATTTATAAAAAAATTTTTTCTTGAAAAGTTACGATTGTTAATCTTTAACAATTTTATTAAGTAATTAATAAGGAAGAATTTGCATTAAAACAATTCAAATAAGTAATACTATAACATTTTTAACGTCACCATTGAAATCACTATCAAAATTAATCAATTATAAACCTAAGGAATATAATTTCATAATTTAGTGAGAAAAGTTAGTTTCATGCATACTAAGATTCATCTTATTGATTTACTGGAAAAAAATTACATTTTAAGACGATTTTAAATTCTAAAGTCTCCAGAATCACTAGATTTTAAAGGAATTTTGAATTTTTTCATATAGAATTTAAACAAAAATATCTCCATGTAATCTATTTTCTTCATTTCATTTGAGTTGAGTGAAATAATGGATGATTTTAAAATCCGTAAGGGAATGAATAGTAATGAAATTAATCAAATTGTAGAAGAAGCGTTAAATGTAATGACATTAGATGAAAAAATCTATTTAATGTCAGGCCATCATTTTTATAAAAATATGATTACAGATATGGGATTTGGAAGAAGACCATACTCTGGGGGAGGAGTAGAACGTCTAAAAATACCGCCATTTTTGTTTACAGACGGACCTCGAGGAGTAATCATCGCCGAATCTACATGTTTCCCCGTCTCTATGGCGAGAGGCGCATCATGGGATTTATCTTTAGAAGAGGAAGTAGGAGATGTTATTGGAAAAGAAGTACGGGCACATAAAGGAAATTTATTTGGTGGTGTATGTATTAATTTATTACGTCATCCAGCATGGGGTAGAGCACAAGAGACTTATGGAGAAGATCCCTTCCATATTGGAAGTTTTGGTGCTGCATTAGTTAGAGGGGTTCAAAAACATAATGTTATGGCTACAATTAAACATTTTATAGCAAACAGTATAGAATATAGTCGCTTTAAGGTTGATGTTCGTATGGATGAGCGAACTCTTCGGGAAGTTTATCTTCCTCAATTCAAAATGTGTATCAAAGAAGGATGTGCAACAGTTATGTCAGCCTATAATAGACTTCGTGGTGATTATTGTAGTCATAATGAATATTTGTTAAGAGAAATACTCAAAAAAGAATGGAGATTTAAAGGTTTCGTACATTCTGACTGGATGTATGGAATTCATAATACTAAAAGAGGGATTAGAGGTGGATTGGACGTCGAAATGCCTCGAGCTAAATATTATGGAAGAAGGTTAAAGAAAAAAGTAAGAAAAGGCCAAATAGCTGAAGATTTAATTGATGACTCTGTAAGGAGAATTATTCGAACAGTATTAAGTTTCACAACCAGAGAGGATCCTCAACAATATAATCATGAATTGTTAGCTTGTGAGGAACATGTCAAAATAGCTCGAAAAGTTGCGGATAAGAGTATGGTATTGCTTAAAAATAAAAACAATCTCTTACCTCTCAAATTAAAGGAAATTAATAGCTTAGGTATTTTAGGTTCATTAGCAAATTTAAAGAATACAGGAGATCATGGAAGTAGTAGAGTTCGTCAAGACAGTATTATTACTCCGCTCCAAGGTTTTAAGAACTTTGTAAAAGATGAAATCAAGCTATTATATAGCGATGGTTCAAAATTAGAGAGAGCTCAAGATCTCGCTCGTAGAGTTGATATAGTGATTATTGTGGTTGGATATACATATAAGGATGAGGGAGAATATATCCCTCAAAAAATAAGAAGTGCAGGAGATCGTATTAGCCTTCGACTAAGGCAAGGCGATAGAGAGTTAATAAAAACGGTTTCGGAAGCAAATGATAATAGTATTATTGTTCTAGTTGGAGGAAGTGCTATAGTTATGGAAGAATGGAAGGATAATGTGTCTTCCATTCTAATGGCGTGGTATTCAGGGATGGAAGGAGGAAATTCTTTGGCAGATATAATTTTTGGCAAAGTAAATCCAAGTGGAAAATTACCATTTTCTATCCCTAAGGATCCAGCAGATTTACCCTTCTTTGATATAAATGCCGATAATATTGAATATGGGTATTATCATGGTTACACTCTTTTTGATAAGCAAAATATAGAACCTGCATTCCCATTTGGATTTGGTTTAAGTTACACCAAATACAAATACGATAATTTAGCGGTTGATGTGTTAGATGAGAGTATTGTTACTAAAGTTGATGTTACTAATATTGGGGATATGAAAGGAGAAGAAATTGTACAATTATATGTAGGATATGAAAATTCGAAAATTGACAGACCGAAAAAACTCCTGAAAGGTTTTGAGAAAGTTGAAATATTGCCAAAAGAAACAGAAACTGTGATTATCAAAGTTAAAAAGGATCAATTAGCTTTTTATAATATAGATTCTAAAGGATGGGAAATCGAAAATATTGAATATACAATTATGGTTGGTCCATCATCAGACACTAAAGAACTTTTATCAACTAGAATATCTATTAGATAAAATTTCTTTTCATATACTCCCCTTAAAGGCCATGTTATTCAGATTATATTTTTAGATGTTAATTCTATCTTCTTGGATTATATATAATTCTCTTATATGTGAATAATGTCATGGGAGATTATTCCCATTATATATGATCATGTATAAGTTAATTAAAAACTAGTAATTAAGTAAAAGTAGATAATTAATTAATTTTAAAAATTAATTTTTGAAGGGCAATATGGAACTTAAGAGTTTCAATTTATTAGTAGTAGGTGTTGGGGGTCAGGGTGTTATTCGTGCTGTACAGATTCTATCTTTAGCAGCTTTAATGGATAATTATAAGGTTCGAACAGCTGAAACACATGGAATGGCCCAAAGGGGAGGCTCTGTATCATCATTCCTTCGGTTTGGTAATGAAGTTGAAGGACCTCTAATCCCAAGAGGAGATTGTCGAATATTTCTAGCACTTGAAGCAAGTGAAGCTGTGAGATATTTTAGGTATGCAAATTCAGATACTTTTTTCCTGATAAACAATGAGATTAATGTCCCTCCTACTGTTCATTTAATGAATATGGAATATCCTAATATGAATGAGATATTTAGATTTTTAAAACAAGTATCTCATAATATTTTTATTGTGGATGCGTATAAAGAAGCAATAAAGGTGGGAAATCCTCGAGTTTTAAATGTATATATGATTGGAGTTTTGGCTGGGGCAGAAGTTTTACCTATTAGTATTAATTCTCTGGAAAGATCGATAATGCGTTTAGTTCCTACAAAAGCCCAAATAATTAACAAGAACGCTTTTGAAGTAGGAATAAAAAAAGGGAAATTATTAAAAGGTGAAATTAAATTAGTATCCCCAATTTTGTAAGTAATGTTCCTGGTACTCATGCGATTCTACTTGGTAATGAAGCGATAGCACGTGGTATATTAGAAGCGGGTGTAGTAATTGGTGCGGGATATCCTGGGACACCTTCATCAGAAATATTGTCTACTCTAGCGGAAATGCGTCATTTCTATCCTTATTTGCAGATAGAGTGGAGCATCAATGAGAAGGTGGCATTTGAGGTAGCATATGGAGGTTCAATGTCAAATGTCAGATCAGTTGCTTCTATGAAACACGTAGGTGTTAATGTTGCATCGGATGCTTTCATGACAGCAGCATATGCTGGAACTCGAGGAGGAATGGTGTTAGTCTCTGCGGACGATCCGAGCTGTTATTCATCTCAAAATGAACAAGATAATCGATATTATGGTCTGCATGCTTTAGTTCCTGTTCTGGAACCCTCCACACCTCAGGAGGCTAAAGATTTAATTAAATATGCATTTGATTTTTCTGAACAGTTCCAAACTGTTGTGCTTTTTCGGACAACAACACGGTTAAATCATGGGCGGGGTGATGTAATTCTTGGTGAAGTCAACCATATTAAAAGAGAATATGGGTTTGATTGGGATCGTTCTCGATGGGTTTGTTTACCTTCTCATTCTAGAGTACTCCGTGTAAGATTATTGGAAAAATTAAAAGATATTTCTGATTTTGCAGATTCTTTTCCTTTTAATTTTTTAAAGATCTCTAAGGAAAAGGTTAATGGAAAGAGATATGGATTTGTAGCAGCAGGGGTTCCTTATGCTCATTTAATAGATGCTCTTAATTATCATGGAATTAAAGATAGAGTTTCAATTCTCAAGTTAGGAATGGTCTATCCACCTCCAAAAAAACTTATAAAAGAGTTATTGGCTTCAGTTGATGAAATTGTTATTGTGGAAGAATTAGAACCATTCATAGAAAATATGATAAAACAAATTGCCTATGATGAAAAGATCACAAAAGAAGTAGAGATTCATGGAAAAGATTTATTTCCTCAAAATGGAGAATTTCCTAGTGAGTTATATATAGAGATTATTGCAGATTTAATTAATTTGGAATATAATAAATTAAATATACCAGATGACCTAATTATTTTACCCCCAAGACTTCCAATTCTTTGTCCAGGTTGTTCACATCGCGCAAGTTTTTATGCGATAAAGGAGGTTGAAAAGAAAATGAAAACTAAATTTGTGAATTGTTCTGACATTGGTTGTTATACACTTGCAGTATATCAACCTCTTGAGGGATTAGATACAGAAATTTGCATGGGAGCTTCAATTGGACTTGCAAATGGAATCACTAAAGTCCAGCCAAAGAATAATCCCGTATTGGCAATTTTAGGAGATTCCACATTTTTTCATTCTGGGATACCTGCACTTATTAATGCGGTCTACAATCAAAATAATATAATAGTAATGATACTAGATAATAGATCTACTAGTATGACTGGATTTCAAGACAATCCAGGAACTGGGATAAAAATCACCAAAGAACAGGGTACTAAAGTAAATATTGAGGATCTAGTGAAAGGTTGTGGTGTGTCTCCAAATAATATTTGGGTTGAAGATTCAAACAACCTGAAGAAAATGATTGAAAAATTAGAAGAAGCCGTTAAAGCCGAAGGTGTCAGAGTGTTTATATCCCGTCATACATGCTCCTTGGTAGAGCTAAACGAATTTAGGGAAAAAAAAATTAAGTATCCAGTTGTAAAAGTTTATACAGACAAGTGTATAGGGTGCCTC
>JBHLRJ010000110.1:0-14462 GCA_048882645.1 Candidatus Thorarchaeota archaeon | reverse complement strand
GTTGCTAAAGAATGGATAAAAGAATATGCAGCAACTTTTTCAGAATCTTGCATTAGTTTAGCTAAAAAAGGCATAGAAGTAGTTTCTCTTGCATACTTAGATAATTTATCATTTAGTTTAGTTCTTAATAATTCTTTAATTTTATCTACTTGGTCATTATTCAGTGTCATATTTAAATAAGGATGAACTTTCATATATAAATGTTCTTAGTGAAAAAATTTGTCTTTTTCAATTTACAGTGGTTTGAATAATATACTAAAAAGCAGGTATAAAAAAAAATTAGATTAGAACTATTATCCCAAAAATATCCGCGATTAAGACAATAATATAGATTATTCGGTTTAACCATAAGTGTAATGATCTAATATTTTTCTTCTTTAATTTCCTCGCAATGATACCCCCAATAAGCCCAACTACTAGAAGACTAATTAATAATAAACCTAGAATTCCATGCACAATTATCAAGATTAATGATTTTAAAAGTAGAACTCCAATGATTGTCAGGATAACCCCTATTGTAGCAAAAATTACGTGTAAATGATACCACTTTTTAGGTTTATGAATTGTCACAAGAACTATGGATATCGTAAGAAAAATTATTGCGATTAACATTACATAGAAATGAGGAAGCTGAAGAATATCTGCTAATGTCATTTTAATCACTCACACTCTTAACTTTTTTCTGAGAATCATTCCTAATATAATGACCGAAAATCCCATAATCAACAATACGCCTAAATATCCTGGTATTCCAGGTTCACCGTCAGTAGGAGGAAGTCCATTACCCCCATCACCAACTACTAATGATCGTGTAATACTTCCTGAGATACTACACACAGCAAGCACTTGAATAGTCGCTCCATTATTAGCGGTAATGTTGTCATACTGATATGTAAAAGTGGTTGGACTCGGTTGACTCGTATACGTTTCTATCCTGACAATACTTCCATTCACCCTTATTGTAACTGATTCGATATAATGATTGGGAATGCTCCCAATATTGTGAGTAATAGTAGCATTAAGCATTTTAGTGTTAGAATCATAGTTGAGAACCATATTAGCTGGTGAGTTCGCTTTAGCGTTTGAAAACGTTAGAGATATACATATTAGAAGGAAAACAGATAATCCTATTACTATACTTTTTCTTGACATTTTTAAAGTTATTTATTTTATATTATCTTTTTATATATCGATGATAGTTTAGTATTTAATTCTTTAGTTTAAAAAATAAAAATAATGTAGTCATAACTACGGTGAATTTAATTGGTAAGAATTTTGTCTAAGGATGATGTAGCAAAATTATTGACAATGCAAGAAGTATTAAAATATGTTGAAGAAGCATATAAACAACTCACCCTTGGAACAGCAATTGTTCCTCAACGAATAGTTATTACTGATCCTGCTCCAGGATTAACATTAATAATGCCGGGAATAATTCGAGGTGATATGAACGCTCTTGCTACAAAGATTGTTTCTGTTTACAAGGAAAATCCAGATAAGTACAATATGCCAACTGTTTTAGCAAAGATAATGGTGCAAGATATAAATACAGGAGATATTGTTTGTATAATGGATGGAAGTTTGATTACAGCAATGAGAACAGGAGCAGCAACAGGAGTGTCCACAAAATATTTGGCAAGAAAACACAGTAAAAAAATGGGTATTTATGGTGCTGGAGTTCAGGCAAGAAAACAGGTTCATGGAGTTTATTGGGGCTTAAATAAGAGTTTAGAAGAATGTTTTGTTTATGATCTGAATAAAGAGACTGCGAAAGATTTCAAAAATGAAATTGAAGGAGACCTAGGAATTAGAGTTAGTATTGCTAATTCGGGTGATGATTTGTTAAACAACGTAGATGTTCTTGTTGCTGCAACTACAAGTACAATCCCTCTTTTTTCAGGAGAAAAAGTAAATGAGGGAACCCATATATCGTCAATAGGAGCACACGCTCCTGCTTCTCGAGAGTTAGATTCAATTACTATAAAAAGAGCATCCTTAGTTGTAGCAGGGCTTAAAGAAGCTTGTGTAGCTGAAGCTGGTGATTACATAATTCCTATTAATGAAGGTATAATAAGAGAGGATGATATTATATCAATTGGAGATATAATTACAGCTAGAAAACCAGGACGTACGTCGGATTCAGAGATAACAGTGTTTAAATCTGTGGGAATCAGTGCACAGGATGTAGCGTGTGCAAAATTGGTTTATGATCGTGCCTTACAGGAAAACATTGGCCAAGATATCACATTTTAATTATGTTAAGTGTTAATCATACCTTAGATCAGATGGGTAAATTTATGGAAGAAAAAGAATTATATTTTTTGGGAATTGTATTAAAGGTATTACTGACAATATTCAGAGGAATAAAGAAAAATTAAAAAAGATTAAAGAGCTTCAAATCCTAGTATTAAAGCTTTTAAGTTAGCATCAATCGCCTTTTTAGGTACAATCCTTGGTATAATCTCTTTTAACTGTTCTAGGTTAATAGGAAATCCTTCTAATTTTATTAAGGATCCCAATAGAACCACATTTGAAGTAAGAGGATTACCCGCTCTATTTGCTAAATCTAATGCATCGATCTGATGTATATTTTCTGTTATCTTACTTAATCGATCTAGAATTTGCTCAATTGAAATGTAGGGAATTTCAGAATTTTTTACTCGCTCAAACGTACTTTGAACAGGATGCCAAATATAGTTGTTTAGAATTATATATCCATTAGGTTTCAAATATTCTATATACCTAAGTGCTTCAATTGCCTCCATAGCTAGTAATACATCTGCTTCTCCATAGGGGATTAATGGAGAAAAAACATCATCCCCAATTCGAATATGAGTATAGATAGAGCCCGATCGCTGAGCAAGACCATGAGTTTCAGCGGTTCTAATATTTAATCCAAATTCAGCACATGTTAATCCCAAAATATTAGAT
This sequence comes from Candidatus Thorarchaeota archaeon, assembly GCA_048882645.1. Taxonomy (GTDB): domain Archaea; phylum Asgardarchaeota; class Lokiarchaeia; order Sigyniarchaeales; family SOKP01; genus Loki-b32. The sequence goes on along the minus strand of JBHLRJ010000110.1, from coordinate 11,531 downwards.
ACTAACATCAAACCTTGACCGCCAACGCCACAAGTCATAATATTATAAGTCATGTCGTACCTCCCTTGGTTTATGATAAAATTTTATTACGTCTTTTTCTGACCGATCTTCATGATTAGTATAAGGACAAATAATTGAACATACACCACAACCATCACATAACTCGGGGGATATATGTGAAGAATAACCACTCCATTTTTTATCTTTTTCATCTATGGATTCTGTAAAACTAGATTCCATAGATATAGCTGGACAATAGAAGTCCTGCATACATGTATGACACTTACGGCAAATTGATTGATCTACATAAAATGGCTGGATTTTCTCTCCTCTTCCTCGTTTATTTCTGTCATTCCAGAGAGCACATGGGCCGCGAGAAATGATAATTGAAGGCCCTTGTTCTTCTAAAGCATTCTTAAATGAGGGTATAGAATTTCTTGCATCAAAACAGTCATTGATAACCACAATTCTGAATCCGATTCCTCGCAACACGTTCTCAATTTCAATTTTGTTTTTAAGAGTGCCACTAGGACCGTATCCGGTGCCAGGATTTGGCTGTTGTCCTGTCATAGCGGTTACCGAATTATCTAATACTATTACAATGACATCTTCATTATTATGGCATATATTAACCATTCCAGGTAACCCCGCATGAAAAAATGTACTATCTCCAATTACAGATATAACCTTTTCTTCTGATGCTAGTGACACACCACTACTAGTTCCTAGTGTGGCGCCCATTGCTAAAAGTAAGTCATCAGGGTTCATTTTTGAGTAGATATCTTTATTTAGTAACAGCATTGAATAGCAACCTATGTCATTCATGAATGCAATTTGATTAGATTTTCCTGTGAGTGCTTTGTTAAGTGCCCAAAAAGTCGCACGATGAGGGCATCCTGGACAGAATACTGGGATTCTCACAGGTAAGATAGTCTTAAGTTCATTAGCTTTTTCTAAAAATTTATCATAATTTATGGTAGAGTTAATATTAAATATCTCTTTGAATACCTTAAACACAATTGGAATATTGTATTCAAGTGCTTCACTAAAGTGACCTGATTCTTTTCCAATTATTTTTAAATTAGGATTCACATCTTTTGCGAGAGCTTTTACATTTTGCTCCAGATACGGTGATAGTTCTTCGACAATAACAACACCCTTTAATTTCTCTATAAAATTATTAATTAAGTTCTTAGGAAGGGGATAAGTAGTGCCTAATTTTAAAATTGGTGGCTTTATCTTCAGCTTTTTGCATGTTTCTAAAACGTAGTTATAAGATACTCCAGAAACTATCACACCATAATCCAATGATCCTTCTGTGATTGAATTGAAATGCGATGTTTCAAATTCTTCGCTAATTTTATCCCTTCTTTCAATCATTTTTAATTTCAGTTCTCTAGCTTTTGAGCCGACTGTAGAGTATTTTTTATTGAATGCTCTGAAGCTGCTATCTTTAAATTCTGTACGATTTAGGGGTTCTAAAGGTACAATTGTAGATTGATGATTGATTCGGGTGGTTGTTCTTATTAATACTATTGTCTTGAACTTTTCTGATAAATTAAACGCTTCTTTAACCATTTCCTTGGCTTCAACTGGATCAGAGGGTTCTAACATAGGAATGTAAGCATTAGAAGCAAAAAATCGTCCATCTTCTTCGCTCTGAGAGGAGTGACAATAGGGATCATCAGCAAAAACTAATATACATCCTTTATTTATTCCGGTATACCCTAAACTAAAGAAAGTATCTGAGGCAACATTCAAACCAACACTTTTCATAGCAGTAAAGGATCTTTGACCAGCCATAGATGCACCTGCAACAATTTCAAGAGCCACTTTTTCGTTTGTTGCAACTTCCATCTTTATATTAAAACCTTCAGAAATTTGAAAAAAGGTGTCTAAAATTTCTGAAACCGGTGATCCCGGATAAAAAGCAACAATTTTAACATCGGATTCAAGAGCGGCTCGAACAATTGCTTCATTACAGAAAAGAAAAGCTTTATTTTTATCGTCTGAAATAACATCTGTAATCATTCTAATATATCACTTGAGATTCATTTAAAGCTAATAAAGTAAATTGAAATTGATTGAATATAACTCTAATTATTATTTTTTATAGACTCTTATATTAAAGAAATAAGCAATAAAGTCCTAAGAAAATTTATAATGAATGAAATTTTTATTTTTAAAAAGGTCTTAGGAATCATGAAAATCCCAAGAATATTATGACTATACAAAAAGATGGTTCTTTAAATATTGAGAATTAGCTCTAGTTCTCTTAATTTTCATTTAAACCTATTCGAGGACACTTTAAGATAAGATTTTATATTTGGATTTAGGAACACCTAAAAAGTTTAAATAAAATCTTAAATTATTCTAGATAAGGAAATTTAAATGAAAAAGTTTGGAATAAACCTAAATTATTTTAACTAGTGAGGGTTCTATCTAAAAAATGTCAATATGGTGGGCGATTAGATTAACTTTAGTTGTTTTACTATTTATTCTTATCATAATTTTGGGGAAATTTCTCAAAAATCGAGGAAGATATTCATCCATATTAGAAAATATTTCCATAAACCTAGTTTATTTAAATGAGGCTGAGAAAGAGTGGAATCAAATAAAAATAACCAAAAAGGAAGGGAGATTAAACATTCACATTTAGTACAGGCAAGTATGCCAGTCATATTTGTAATAATCTGGATATTAGATTCCCAGATCTTCTCATTATCGATAATTCTTGATGTTTTTATACCTCTTATTGCAAGAATTATTTTATTTGCTGTGGTATTATCTGCAGCCTTACTATTGATGAAATTTTCCCATGATGCACTTTTCAAAGGAAACAAACCGTCTAATGCCCTCATTGTTAAAGGAATTCTTAGTCATGTTCGAAATCCATTATATCTCGGGATTATTTTACTTTATATATCTTTGTTATTTCTTTCATTCTCAATAATATGTGTAGCTTTATTAGTTGTAATAGTGTTAGTCTATAATAAAATGGTTAATTATGAAGAAAAAGTCTTGGAAAGTATATTTGGGAATCCATATTTAGAATATAAAGAGAAAACACCAAAATGGATCCCTAAACTGTCCTCAAACTGATAAAAGGAGTCGAATGAGGGATTAATACCTCTTTTTCAGCCAAATAACATATTGAATTCTCGTGAATAATAGTATCCCCGCAAGCAACAATGCGATACCTACAGCTAATAAAATTTGGTTTCCCTTCAGTGGATAAATGAAGAACCACACAATCCAGATAATCAATATTAATACTGCAAAGAATAAAAGTATCAATGAAATATTTCGAAATTTCTTATCGATTTTATTTAATTCATCCATTATTGAGATTAAAGAAGAGAAATTCTCTCTTCTCGTATTTGTTTTCTAATATTATTAAGGTTAGCAACATGATCATTTCTTTTTTGTTCCCATTGCAATTGATGTTGACTTACCGTATTCCGAGTTTGGTATAGTTGGTTTAGTGCCGCTTGAACTCGTTCTCGTGTTCGGGTAATTTTAGCATTACCAAACATATCAAAGAAAAAATTATCAAAGAACATATCAAAAAACAAGTTAGGTGCCTCAAAATCAATATAGATATCATCAATAACTTCGACTAAGTCTTTAGCTCTTCTAACCAATGCTTGAGCTTGGTTTATATCGTTTCTAGCCCCGTCCAGATTTCCATGTTTCATAGAATCTACGAAAATTCCACCACTAAAGAAAGTATCCCAAGTTCCTAAACCCTCTGCATGGCTGAGTTTATCTATTGAACTTGTTAGATAATTTTGCGCATCGAGTAGAAGTGAACCAGCTTGTTTAAATTTATTAAATATATCTTGAGTTTTTGTTACTTCCTTTTGCGTAAGGTTATACCGCTGCTCTAATTTTTTTAGCTTTTCGGTAGCTTTCCCTGCTGTTAGTTGTGCAAGTAATTTTTCCATCTCATTATCAATTCCAGGAATCCGGGTTTTTAATCCCTGAATACGATTTATCTCGACTTGTGCTTTACTTATATCCTCTTCAAGACTTTTATACTCTTTTTCTACAAATTGGAAATTAGCAAGAGCCCTAAGGTATTCTGCTTCCTCTTTGCGTTTTTCTTCATTTAAATCACCTTTTAAACGGGCTTTTATTGAAGTGAAGCTAAATTTTAGTAAATCATCATAATCCTTTTTTTCCTTTAACATAACATTACGGATTTGTTGATACTGTAAATATTTTTGATCTCTTAATTGCATCAGTCGATTAATATGTGCCTGTTTAGAGGGAAGTGTAGCTATTTCTTCATTGATGTCTTCCAACTCATATTCTAACTCATAATAATGATTTAATGTATCGGAATTACTTACAAATCTAGTAGCATCTTCTTTTCTAACTTTAATTCCACATTTTTCACAATAAATAGCAGCATCGTCTAATTTTTGGCCACAGTTATGACAAAACAATTTATTACACCAAATTAAGATAATTCAATTTAATGAGTCTAAGCCCTTTTATAACTTTTTTTGATCAAGTTGAGGATTTCTTCAAGATTTACTACTTTTGGATGTAATGTATAATTTCGAAGTTTTATTGAATCATTAGCTATTGGTTCAAATTCACTCTCATGGACATTTTTTGCTGCTAAGCTTATCCACATACCGATATTTTTGAGGAATTGATCCATTTCATCACAGGCTTTCTCAGCAGCTACTTCATCAGGCTTTTCTTCTAAATCATGACTAAAAAGGCGTCCAACGGTGGCATATTTAGAAATTGCATACTTCCAAGTCAATCGGTTAATTTCGGGATACATAATTGCTAGAGTTTCTCCATGCGTTAAACCTGCAACATGACCACCAATAGCCATTCCAATTCCATGGGGAAGAGTTGTACCAACTGTAGTAATTGAAAGACCTCCCAACAAAGCTGCATATGATAGAGCTTCTCTTGCTTCTCTAACTGAACCATCTTTAGTAGCGATGGGGAGATACCTAATAACTTTTTTTAATGACTCTAATGCGAGTAATTCGATGAATTCAGAGACATTTATGTTCAAATAGCTCTCAAATGAATGGCAGAAGGTGTCAAATCCTGTACTTGCGGTTAAATCTGGTGGCAGTGTCATCGTGAGTTCAGGATCGATGATACTAACTTGAGGCATTAAACTCCAATCTGCAAGAGCAGACTTGAATTTCTCATCGGGGTGCTTCAACACGGCCATATTTGTAACTTCCGAGCCTGTACCTGCGGTAGTAGGTACCGCTACGATCGGAAGCACTTTTGAATTTTGAATTCGTTTCCCTCCTAATCGATATTCCCAAATATCTCCTTCGTGTGTAGCACCAACAGCAATGCCTTTTGCGCTATCAATACTAGATCCTCCGCCTACACCTATTACTATATCAACCTTGTTATCAGAAGCAATTTTTGATCCTTCATTAATGCATGTAGAGGTTGGATTAGGAATCACTCCATCGAAATGCACAACATTAACTCCAGAATCCATACAGAGCTTTTTTACATTATCGAATAATGACTCCATAGCAGGAAAAGGTTTAACTGTCACTAATAAACAATTTTTTCCAAGTCTTGAAACAGTTTTCCCTATTTCAGCTATTCGCCCCCAACCAAATCTGACACGTGTTGGCTCATAAAAATTAAAATTCTTCATTTTCTTTCAGACAATAACTCGATTGTATTTAGATAATGTATAGGATAAGGATGGATTGAAATTATATTTGAGCTATTTTAGATTTTAATTGATATTAAAAAAGAGATTGTTATTTTTTTTATAAATTATTTTTTAACTTTGATCACTCATCAATTCTTTAAACTCGATTAAATCCTTTATATTTTCGAGTTTTTTATCTTTTTCTGCTCTTTTAATATAATTCCTGTCTAGGTCTATCACTTTAGTTAATAATTCTATTGCTTTCGATATATTATTTCTTAGTGATTCAAGGCAAGCAAGATTATATAAGATATCTATGTTAGCAGGATCTTTCTTAAATGCTTTATTTAAATATAACTCAGCTTCATCTAGATTTCCCAATATCAAAAGAAGATTACCAAGATTGTTTTGAACTTCAGCAACCCTGTGCAAATAGGCTTTGGGATCATTTTGTGAGAGATATTTAAATATTTTCAATGCTTCAATGTACATTTTTTCTGCTTCTTCATATTTTTGTAATCTGGAATATACTGTTCCAAGGGATTCTTGGATAAAAGCAACATTATGATAATATACGTCTGGATTTTCCTCGGCTAACCGTTTTGATATATTTAATGCTTCGATGAATAATGGTTCTGCCTTCTCAAATTTATCTAAACTCGCATAAAGGTCTCCTAGATCCAATAAAGTAAGGACAAGTTCAGGTAAAACCTGATTTGGATAATGATCCACGATTTTTCTATAAATTTTTAATGCTTCACGGTGCATCCGTTCTGCATCTTCATATTTTATTAATTCATAATAAATAAGTCCTAAACTACTATGAGTTTTTGCAATATCAATTAAGTACGTATCATAATACAATTTTGCTAAAGTTTTGTAATTATCTATGGATTCAATGGATCCGTCTTTGATATTCTCCAATAGATCTATGTCAATACCTACATTCCTATAATCACTTGAAATTGAGGATTCTTCAGGGAGATATATATCATAAAACCGTTTTAGTATTTCATTGTAAGCTTTTAAATCATCAATATAAGTTCGTTCTTCAATCCCTTTTGAATGAAAGTCAGATGAATGAGCATTATAATACTGTTTTTCTATATCTTTATATGAGCTCAGAGCATCAGTATATATTTTTTCTGCATCTTCAAACCGTTTTAAATCTATGTACAACGTTCCAAGGTTTTTTTGAGTTGTAGCAATATAAGGTAGATATATTTTATAATATTTTTTAGCCAATTCTTTATATATTTCTAATGCATTAAGGAATATTTTCTCTGCATCCTCAGAGGCTCCAATGGCAGAAAATAAATTTCCAAGTACGATTAGTATAGGAGCTTTATATTTATCATCAAGTACAAATAATTCTTGAGCAACATCAATTAATCTTCTGTGATCATAATTGAATTGTACAATCCTATTGGCAATGCCTAAAAGTTCATTGACTATTTCCTCAGATGGTTCCAATTTTGCTTTATGGAAGAGAATTTCAATCTCATCTAAAATTGATATTCCTTTCTTTTTTTCATAATATTTTAATGCTTTTTTATGGCAGTCTTCATTTGTTAAGTTTACTAAATTGAATTGGAATTCTGGGGATAAAAATTCAAGTACTAATTGTGTACGTTTTCTCTTTTTCAAAATACCATTATTCAATAATTTATTAATGGATTTTTCTACATTTGAGATTTCACAACAGGATTCAATAGCATTTTTATCAATATTTGAATCTATTTCTGTGTTGATTACAGATAAAAACTTAAGTAATTCTAAAGCGTCTGGTGATCCCTTAAGAATATCTTTAATAATTTGGTCGTATAATCTGAATATCTGAATTTCCTCTTTTGATACATCGAATTTCTTTAATTTTTCAAAATCGATTATTTTGTAATTTTTTTTAATTAGCTTTATTAAGCCAGAGTGCCCCTCAGGAAGCTGCTTAATGAATTCTATTACTTTATTTGGATATCTTACTATAAATCACATCTTTTCATATTTGTATTAATGTTGAATTTCACATTTTAGTATTTAAATTTACTTGGTTATTTGTATGAAGTAAAAGAATTCGGGCTTATTGATTGATGTATTTTATTTTATAAGCATATGGAAATAGTTCTCTATAGTTAATTTGTAAAAGTAGTCTTACAAATACACTTTCAAATTTTAACTATTTTTTCATTGATTATTGATTTTTTATTATGCGAAGATAAAAATGTGTAGTTTTTTGTCTTATGTTAATTAAACTATAAAAAAAAATTAAGGTGAAATATGTGTCAGAAATGGCAAAAGTAGAAAATGAAACTGAGATTGAAAAAACAGAAGAAAAGCCTAAGAAAAGGACTTTGATTCCTGAAATGTGTTCCTATAACAATGAAGAAAGTACAGGATCTATCATTGAAATTATGCTACCTGGAGTAGATAAAGATACCATAAAATTAAAAATGAATCGCGACAACTTAGTTGTTTTTGGTGAAAGTGATTCAATAAATTATGGTGCAATTTTTCAATTATGCTGTCCTGTTGATCCTGAAGAAGCAAAAACAACGTACAAAAACGGTTTATTGAAAATTGAAGTTCCATATGTGGATATGTTAAAGGATACAGTAGATATTAAAATTGAATAATTCTTTTTTTCCTATATTTTTATAAATTCATGTTCTTTAGTGTTTAATTTTAAATTCTAATGAAATCGAGATTTTTTCACATTTCTTGAAATATATATAAGCCCTATGAGAATAGCAATCCCAAATACTACTATAAATCCGTGGATGGCATAAACTTCAATTTCAGCTACATAACCTGATATAATGGGGGTAATTCCAAATCCGATTCCAATTAAAATCTCATTTATAGTTGAATACCTTGCTGTATTTTTAGCTGCTCCATATTCAAGCATAATTTTCATCCCAACACCGTGTATAAATCCCAGAAAAAGTCCAACAATCGTAGAGATTATTGAAATATACCAAATATTCCTAATAAGAATAATCGAAAGAGCCGATATGATAATTATTGCAAAACTAAACAAAGAGACCGCTTTCCTTTTATAAACCTTCATGTAGTTAAGCCAAGTTAAACCTACTAGTTGCAACAGTTGAATTCCACACTGCACCAAATATGTTATATACGAGGGACTTTCAAATGCTTTTAAAAGAAATTGATATACAAATATAAAAACCGACTTCGAAGTTGCCAGAAAAATAATGCTTAACCAAGAATAAAGTACAGGAAAAATAATCATGGGTGTCTGTGAATTGATTACTAAGTCTTCTTCAATATCTAAGTGAGAAAGAGGGTCCTCTGACTGATAAATAATTTCTCCTTCTGATATCTCTGATATATCGTCTTTTTGTATAAAAAAGCTGATTGGGATTAGTAAAAATGAGATTAAACTAGATATTAACATAGCTAAAAACTCACTCCAGAAAAACGCCCAAATAAATCCAACCAATAATCCACTAATGAATCCTAAATTCCATGAAAAGTTAAAAAGCGCAAAATCCTTCTTTGATTTTTCCATTGTACTTACTTTTTGCCACCGAGACAACAAATAAAGGCAGTTAGGCCAGTATAGACCCATTGTTAGTCCATTCATTATACGGCAGATAATCAAAAACCATGGGACAGGAAAGAGAATTTGAGATACAGTTAATACAGGTGTTAAAATCGAATTTAATATGAGAGCCTTTCTTACGCCTAAAAATTTGGTTGTAACTATTTGACCTAAGATCGGTGCAAAGATATAAGTAATTGCTCCAGCTGAAGAAATAAAACCTAGAGTACTCTCGCGAATAAGAATAACGCGATATAAATAATTTGACAAAGCTCTTTCAAATATAGATGTAGAAAACAACCTAGTAAAAGATAGTAGGAATATTGGCCAAGTTCGATAATTATGGGATGAATATACATTTGTAGACAATATACTGGACCAATCAATCTATATGTATTTAATTAAATAATATCCTTATCAAATAGTTTCTGTTTTTTTAATTTGAAATTATTGATTCCCACATGAGCTTTTTCATTTCTGTTTCTATGGATTTTGAATTTTCAACGAAGCTTTTTCCGTTTACATATATAACACTATAATTCTTATCTGCTAGATATTCATTAATAAATTTTTTATCTTGTTCAAAATCCATTTCGATAACAGAACGCCAGACAACTATTGCATATTGCTTATTGGTTTTTCCTGTAATAAAAACATAGGATCTTCCACAATTTTCACGTATATTTACTTTTTCAACAAACAATCCGAGTAAATAATTAAAAGTTTCGATTACATCCACGTTTATTGTTTTAGAATGACCATTTTCAAGAGTCTTTATTTCAAATTGAAATGGATCTAAGATATTTTCGATTAAAGGATACTCTTTATCCAATTGTGGTTCAAGCTCGACATTTTCAATAGTATCTATATACTGTTCCAAATAGTGATACTTAAAAAAACCACTGGATCTTGTGGTTATTAATTTAGAAATGCCCGTTTTAATACCTTTAAAAACAGATTTCATTCTTGGCAAAATATAGTTTTCAAATTGGGATCCAATCTCAACACCAATCCATTTCCGACTAAGTTTATGCGCTGTGGCGGTAGTAGTGCCAGATCCTAAAAAAAAATCTAAGATTACGTCTTTTTCTTTTGATCCAGCCTCAATTACTCTCTGTAACAACTCTTCAGAATTCTCAGTTGAAAATTTATGAATTTGAGAATAACCAGGTATGTCCAACCATGCATTTCTAACGCTTTCAGTATCGTATAACAGCTCTGGCTTTTCATTAACAAGGTTTCCAAAGCAATCTATATACTTTTTGTTTTTATTTATCCTTATCTTTCCTTTTTGTTCAAACAGATTAACTCTTTCTTGAGACAGCCCCCATCTTCTACCTTTAGGAGGATAATATGTTTTTCCGAATATAATTCTAGGATTTTCATTTGGTCTAGGAAAATCTAGAAGTTCAAACCATTCTGGTTCTTTTCTTGGAATTTCAATTTGTTTAAAAAAATATTTTTCACCTAAAGAATAGAAAAATAAGCTTTCGGTTTGTTGAATGAATGGCTTTTTTATCTGTTTCTTAGCCCTTGTCTTATTAATAATAATTTCATTTCTAAAGTTCGATTTACCAAATATCATATCTAATAATAATCTAACATACTGATTGCCAGTATTATCGATTCGAACAAAAATATTCCCTCGTTTGTCCAAAATCTCTCGTGCTTTAATTAAACGATTATACATTATCGTTAACCAAGATGAAACTAGATAATCGTTTTTATAGGGAAATTCATTATTACCGGTATTAAATGGTGGATCTATGTATATAAGATTGATTTTTTCTTCCCACTTTCTCATAATTAGATTTAATGCGTGATAATTATCACTTTTAATTAGAACTCCATCTAATTCCTCATCTAAGTTGTTATTTGAGGTTAAAAATTCAAGTAAATACCACTTAAACTCTTCACTATAATACTTAGTGTCTATTGGGAGTGATAATAATTTACTCCCCTTCTTATCATATTTTTCCAAGAATGCTGATTTAGTTGAAACTTTTACATTGAATAGTTCAACCCACTCTTTCATTTGTTGCCTGTTCTTCAAGATTTTACCTAGAATTTCATTGAATACTTTTTCCCCTAAGAGTTTCTTTAATATATCCAGACTAATAACATAGTTTGTCTTCAAAACAAATTTAGGTTTCTCCCATAATCTTAATTGAAGATTCTCAAATTGATTTAAAGATTTTATAATTCTGTTCGCGATAAATTGGATTATCTCAATTTTCATTAAACATAGTTGAATATTGTCATTATCAACATTTTCTGAAGTTTTAAAATCTAAGATTTCACTTTTAATAAAAT
>JBHLRJ010000109.1:0-14504 GCA_048882645.1 Candidatus Thorarchaeota archaeon | reverse complement strand
GATAGAAAGGTCAAACATAATAAAATTTCTGGATTTAAGAAATTTTTTTACTTCCTTACTTACTTTGAATTCAATAAATACTCTGTAAAATCTGCTAAGATTACCATATATTTTATATTTTAATAAATAATCTTGAGGACTTAGAGTATCTAAATAGGAAAGGTTGCTGATGGGTATTAATGGAACTTCCTTTATATCTCGAATTGAAACAGAAAGAGGTTTTCCCCTATAAGGTCGAACACGCAACTTTTTTATTTTATAGTCAATATCATCTATCTTAAAATCGAGTAATTTCTCCTCATCTTTGAATTCTTCATCAATTATCTTAGTTTTCTTTTTTCTCATTCTTCTTTCTTTTCTTCGAGCCCAGAACCCCTTATACTTTTCGTCTTCTAATTCCCCCTTCCTTTTCCAGCTTATCTTGTAGATTTTTCTAAATTTCCACATATAATCTAATACTGGAGTAAGTTTTATTTTATCTTTAACTTGCTTTTCGAAATCCACAGGATCTGAAATATTACTAATTAGTAATATCTCTGTTTGAAATAATTCCTTTTTTAATTTAGGATCGATATTCAAAAAGAAAGGACGCCCAAGATTTGGGCTAATTATCATTGATTGGTTTAATGATTTAATATTACCAGAACTCACTATTCTGAAACTCCTCTGAATTAATTCAGCTATTTATCCATAGTCCATTTATCTATAAATAACTAATTGATCGTAATTTAAAATTGTTTTTCAGAACTCTCAAAAGAGCTTTAGATTAATTATTCAACAAGTGAGATATCGATTAGTATAATATTATCGCCCCGTATCACGATACTCCCGAGATTTTCTTGCTCCTCTCTTACATTACCATCTTCATCATGATATTCAAACAATTGAGTTGTATTCTCGAGGAAAAGATTAAGATGCTCGTCAAAACCCCTTAAGATTCCCCTAAACAAACGATTCCGCTTTACTTTTAGGAGGATTACCTTATTAAGGGATGATTTCAAAAAATCTATTGGTCTATTTCGCCTTTCCATAATTTTTTATTCTCCTTTTAAATGTTAGCTAAGCAACAAAAAATAACATTATCTCCCCGTACAACGATGGACCCTAAGTCTTCATGTTCCTCTCTAATGTTACCATCTTCATCTTGATATTCAAATATCTGACTAGTTCCTTCAAGGAATAGGTTAAGGTGTTCATCGAAACCCCTTAAGATTCCCCTAAACAAACGGTTTCGCTTTACTTTAATAAGGATTGTTTGATTTATGGAATCATGTAAATAATCAATAGGTCTATTACTTGGTCTTCGTTCCATGTTCGAAAAGCTCGAAAAAAACAATTAAGATTAAAAAAACTTTTATAATTTTTATTAAATAGAAACTAATTAAAACCTTTTGATTATATTTATAGATATAAACTTAAAAACTCAGATAAGATGTAATGATAAAATTGTCTAACAATGAAAAGAGAGAACAAGAAACAGTAACATGTTGCGTTATGAACTGTCAGAAAGAAATACCTATAGAGAAAGCCATCAAGATCAATGAGAATTATTTCTGCCGAATATGTGGAGTTGCATATTATAGAAGCAATCTGAATTTATAAAGGTTATAAAGGCCCGTGGCCCAGACTGGATAAGGCAGCAGCCTCCTAAGCTGAAGATCGGGGGTTCAATATGAGTTGTGTTTAACATTTCTTGAACATATCCCCCCGGGCCTGCTTTATTTATACTAAAATACGAAATAAATATTCTGAACGAAATTAGATTAAGTTATTTCTATTTCTGAAAAATTAAAAAAAAGTAGAAAGAATGAGTTATTATTTAGAGTTGACGTATTTGATCAATAAATTCTTTTGTTTGATTAAGCAATGAATTTCTAAGTTCAATTGGAATTTCTTCAAATTCCTTTTCAGCTTCAATAAACAAATCATCAACAGAAGGAAAGGTACCCTTATCCTTGATCATCCATGTAGTCATAGTGTTTAAATCATTTTCGCCATCCCAATCTATATTTGGAATTTCATATTCTGTGTGAATACCTTTCTTGTACATAGCTTCAACGAGTGGTTTATCAAATAGAGTATCACAAGAAATCCACTTTTCAGAGAGATAACATTCTCACCAAGGATGACTTGTTATTTCTTCTTCCGGTGAAAGTCTGTAAACTGTATCTGGGAGTATTCCGTTAAGACCTTCTTTTTTTACAGAAGCAATATGATATCGAGCTGGAATGTTAATTGTGCATAAAAGAGTAACTTGAAGATTAGTTTCGACCCCGCAACCACCATGACCAACCTTAAGAGTCTTTATTTTTTCTCATTTTATCTATTTATTTCTTGGTTTTATTAAATCGATAGGATTTCCCGTACATATCGTTCTCAATCCCTAAATAGAAAATGTATAAATAAAAATCAAACACATTCATATAATGCCAAAGTAAATTGAGGTGAAAAATTTGCCAAAAAGAATATTAAGAGTAGATATGACTAATCTTGAAGCAAAATTCGAAGATTTACCTACTGAATATGCTGCTTTAGGTGGACGCGGTATGACTTCCACTATTGTTTCAAAAGAAGTTCCTCCAACATGTCATCCATTGGGAAGTCATAATAAAGTTGTGATTGCTCCAGGGATTGTAACAGGTACCAGAGCTCCCACATCTGGTCGTTTATCGGTGGGAGGTAAATCTCCATTGACAGGAGGTATTAAAGAAGCAAATGCAGGAACACCTTTTGCTCAAATGTTGGGTAGAATGCGAATTGGAGCTATAATCGTCGAAGGAAAACATAAGGGAGATGATTACTACCTTTTAAAAATTACCAATGAGGGCACAGAATTCATAAATGCAAATGAATGGGTTGGGAAAGGGCTTTACGATACCTACAAGGCTCTCTTTGCAAAGTTTGGGGATAAAGTAGGAATTTGTGGTGTAGGAATTTCTGCAGAATTACTTGGAGCAATGTCGGGAGTGTGTTTTAATGATCCTGAGGGATTACCAAGCAGATATGCTGGGAGAGGTGGACTAGGGGCTGTAATGGCATCCAAAGGTTTGAAGTTTATTGTAGTTGATGCTGCTGGTGCTCCTGGTGTTGAGATAGCAAATGATGAAATTTTTAGTCAAGGGATTAAAAAACTTAGAGACGCACTTGGCGAACACGCTGTTACACAACCAAATGGAGGATTAAACTCTTATGGGACAAGCGTGTTAGTGAATATTATAAATGAAGCTGGTGCTTTACCACAGAGAAATTTCTCAAGTGGGCAAGATGAAAGAGCAGAAAAAATATCTGGTGAAGTTAAAGCAGAAGAAATTAAAAAAAGGGGTGGTGTACGTCCTCATTTTTGCAGTCCTGGATGTGTAATACAATGCTCTGAAGTGTGGACAAAACCGGATGGAACGGATCCTGTTGGGGTATTAGAATATGAATCAGTTTGGGCATTAGGTGCAAATTGTGGAATTTATAATCTTGATGATGTAGGTGAATTAAATCGAGCATGTAATGATTTGGGAGTTGATACTATCGAAGCAGGTACCACATTAGCAGTAGCAATGGAAGGGGGATTAGCTGAATTTGGGGATGGTCAGGGAGCATTAAGACTCATGGATGAGATTCGCAATAAAACACCAACAGGACGTGTATTAGCTCAAGGAACTGAAATCACTGGTAAGGTTTTAGGAGTAACAAGAATTCCGACATGTAAAGGACAAGGCTTCCCTGCTTATGATCCGCGGCCTATAAAGGGAATTGGCGTCACTTATGCAACGACTCCTATGGGTGCTGACCATACTGCGGGATATGCTATAGCTACTGAAATTATGGGCGTTGGAGGTCAGGCAGATCCAAGGGATACTAAAAAAGCTGATCTTTCTCGCAATTTACAGATAGCAACGGCAGCCTTAGATGCCACAGGATATTGCTTATTTGTAGCTTTTGCGATTTTAGACATTCCAACAGGTCTCGAAGGTATTGTTGAATCTTTAAATGGTGTTTTAGGAGCAAACTTAACAGTTGATGATGTTCCTGTAATTGGAAAACAAATACTCGACACAGAATTAGATTTTAATAAGAGAGCAGGATTTACCAATCTTGATGATAGACTACCTGAGTTCATTAGGGAGGAGAAACTTTCCCCAACCGGTGAAGTTTTTGATGTGTCTGATGAAGAGTTAGATAGTGTATTTTAAATGGATTTACTGTCAAAAGATGACAATTTTAATAAAACTATTTTGAGATTTGAGGAAAAAAGCAGATCCTAATATAAAAGGAAGTATGCCACTGAAATTTAATATTGAAAATACTGATATAGCTCGAGTTTCTGATATATTCAGAAAATACAATATAGAAGAACATGAAGTTATTCATATATTTGTAAATGGGAGATATTCAGGTGTAACAAAAAAAGTAAAGAATGGAGACATTGTTGCCATATTTCCAAGGAACATGGCAGTTTTATATAAATGGTATTTCACACGAGAAGAAGATGACTAAAAAAACGATTCAAATTACCATCAAGTTTTTTGCTATGTTAAGAGAATATGGTCCAAAAGAAGAGATTATAACAATCCCTGAAAACAGCCAAATACAACTTTTATTTGAGAAATATCAAATACCTAAAGATGCGTGGAAAGCAATAATAATGGTTAATGGTAGTCCGCATCGAGATTTGAATACTCCTCTTAACGATGGAGATGTTGTATCGATTTTTCCACCAATCGGAGGAGGCTAAGCCTCTTACTAATTACTTTTCTTTTTTTTTATTTCTTTATTTTTAATAAAAACGTTTATTACTTTTTGTATCTGTTTTATCCTCCTCTTGCTGAATCCAGTCTTCTTTAAAAAGTGAATAGATACATGTATCAAGATATTTCCCGTCAACATAAGTATCCTTTTTTAATGTTGCTTCAAGTGTATATCCATTTTTTTCAACACATCGATAAGAACCTGTATTTGGGGCATATATGTGAGCAAGTAATTTAATTAGATTTAATTCCTCGAATCCATATCTTGTTATTAATTTAACAGCTTCTGTACATATTCCTTTTCCCCAATATTCCGGTTCACCGATTGTATATGCAACAATTCCTTTTCTATCAACCCAATCGATATTGAAAATTCCACAATCGCCTATGAGTTTCTTTGATTCCTTATGAAAGATTATAAAATCTATAAATTTTTTTACTTGACTATTTTGTTGTTGCCCCTCGAGGAATTTCTTTAACTCTTCAGCAGTCATTGGATAAATTACCCTAGCATAACGCCTGACATTAGCATCATTAGTCCATTTAAGATATAAGTTTATATGTTCTAAATTTATTGGCATAAAACTTATAGAATCTCCCTCTATGAATGTATACAACTTAAATCAACTCAACTTTCAACGTCCCATTCTTTTTTTAATATTCCATAAAGTAACATATCCATATATTCCCCATCAACAAACATATCTTCCTTAAGTGTTCCCTCATGCTTAAAACCATTTTTCTCTAAGCAGCGTTGTGAACCAAAATTTGCTGAGAGGGCTTCTGCGGTAATTTTATGAAAATTTAACTCTTTAAATCCATAATCAACAAGGAGTTTAGTCAATTCTGTTCCAATCTTTTGTCCCCAATACTCGATTTCGCCTATTAAAAAACCTATATTAGCATTACGATTTTGCCATGAAAAATCTCCAATTTCACAATATCCTATTGGTTTCTGATCTCTTTTATGCCAAATCTCGAACATCACAATCTTTCTCGATTTACTATCGCTTTGTACTATATACTTTTTAGATTCTTCAATCGTCATTGGTATCGCGGTTCTTGCATATTTACGTACTTGAGGATTATTCTCCCATTTAGAGTATAGAGATACATGATTTGGATTTAAAGGGAATAAATCTATTATTTCTCCAGTGATAAATGGGATCAATTTGGCAGCCATTATTTTTCACTTGTTTTGTACTTCCCAATCTTTCTTAAATAATCCAAACTGGTGAACATCAACATATTCTCCATCAACATAATATTCTTCCGTAAGAACTGCTTCTCTAGTGAATCCTAATTTTTCTGCTGCTCGAAGTGATCTATTATTTGGATTAATAACTTGAGCGTAAATTTTATGGAAATTTAATTCTGTAAATCCATATCTAATCAATAGATTAGCAGCTTCGCCAACTATACCCTTACCCCAATAATCTGGCTCGCCTATAGCGGCAGAAATGTAAGCATTACGATTTAACCAATTAATTTGGAAAAATCCTATGCTCCCTATTGGACGTTTATCTGTCTTATGATAAATAGCGAAAAAAATAACTTCACGTGGACCTCCCGAACGAGGTTCAAACCATGATTTTATATCTTCAGGACTAGTAGGCCAAACCCGTCGAGCATAATGACGTACTTTGGGATCATTATTCCATTTACAAATTAAGGGGATATAGTCCGAAATTTGGGCTACTAAATCAATCCTATCTCCCTCTATGAATGGGAATACACCTAATTCTTTTGCTTTTTCCTCTGACAATTATATAACCCCTAAATATTATTCCTTTCGTGCAAGCCAGTCTCTTTTAAAAAGAGCAAATTTATGAACATCGACGTATTCTCCATCCACATATATTTCCTCTTTTAATACTGCTTCTTTTTTGAATCCTAATTTTTCAGCAGCTCTAAGTGATCTTGTGTTTGGTGTGTATACACCAGAATAAATCTTATGAAGATTTAATTCAGTAAATCCATAGTTAATCAATAATTTTGAAGCCTCAATAGCGATTCCTCTACCCCAATACTCTGGTTCCCCAATGTGTGCAAAAATATTAGCATTTCGATACAACCAATTAATATGATTGAATCCAATTGCACCAATAGGTTTCTTATCTTTTTTGTGATATATTGTAAAAACCACAAATTCCCTCATACCTTGATCTGATGATGGCTCAAACCATTTTTTAACTTCTTCTAAGGTTAGAGGCCATGCATTACGAGAATAATGACGTACTCGTGGATCATTCATCCATTTACATGAAAGATCAGCCCATTTAGAGTTTCCTGCGACTAGATCAATAATATCTCCTTCGATGAATGGGAAAACACCATCATTTTCATTTTCTGTCAAATTAAAACACTTCCAATAACTTTTAAGATTCGTTAATATGATATATTATTCTAATATAAAAGTATGGATAAAGTTTTTCTTCTCAGATTTCATTTTAGTTAATATTTTGAGATGAAATCTTGTGTCTGAAGTCTATAAATTTTATTTGTTTAGTTTTAACCAATCCTCTTTAAATAAGCAATAGGTTTTATGGTTCAAATACTCCCCATCAACATAGAATTCTTCTTTCTCAATACCTTCCAATTTGAATCCAAGTTTTTCAGCCACAGACCAAGACCCAACATTTTTAACTGCGACGCCCCCGTGGATTTTATTCAAATTCAGCTCCTTAAACGAATAGTCCATCAGCAATTTCGTAGCCTCTGTTGCTACATTTTTATTCCAATACTCCTTTTCTCCTATAAAAATAAATGCATTGGCCCAACCACTTACCCAATCAATATATCCTAACCCAATTATTCCTAAAGGTTTTTTATCTTCTTTATGCCAAATCTCAAAGGATATATGTTCTGGAAAACTCTCCTGACTGCGCTCTGATCGTTTCTTTTGCTCATCTGGAGACCTTGGTATTACATTTCGTGAATATCTGCGAACTATTGGATCATTTTTCCATTTTGTATATAATTCAGCATGTTTTGGGTTTCGAGCACATAGATCAATTATATCACCCTCTATAAAGGGGAAATGGTCTATGCTTTGATCCTCTTCTAATTCTGATTTTTCACTCATTTTTCACTCACATTGTCAAAATTGATCACTTATTTTTTAGAAGCGAATATTTTAAAACATCAATATAAGCACCATCTATATAAACCTCATTTTTGCGAGTTATTTCAAATTTTAACCCTATCTTTTCAGATACCCGGATAGAAGCAATATTTTGAGTATAAACATCAGCAGTAATTTTATGTAAATTAAGTTC
Source organism: Candidatus Thorarchaeota archaeon (assembly GCA_048882645.1). Classification (GTDB taxonomy): domain Archaea; phylum Asgardarchaeota; class Lokiarchaeia; order Sigyniarchaeales; family SOKP01; genus Loki-b32. Next base: position 6,487 of record JBHLRJ010000109.1, on the reverse strand, counting down.
ATTAAAGGCGTAATTGATAACCAGTTTACCAGCTTCTGTAGCTAAGTTATTTCCCCAATATTCAATTTCTCCAATCATATAAAAGATAAGAGCATGGCGATTAAACCAATTAATACGGATAAGTCCAACATATCCTATTGGTTTTTTATTTTCTTTATGCCAGATCTCAAAGAAAATTTGATTTTTCACACTTTCCTCTTTTGGTTCAAAAAGCTTTTTTACCTCTTCAATTGTTTGGGGAAATTCATATCTAGCATATTTTCTTGTATGAGGAGAATTCATCCACTTGACATAAAGGTTTAAATTATCCATATTGGGGGGACATAGATTAATTCGCTCCCCCTCAATAAATGGAGTGCCAGATGTTGCTTTTTTTTCTGCCATGGTTATCTGATTAGTTTTCCTAACTATTATATGATTGATTAACACCCCATATCTTAAAGGTTTAATGAATTAATCCATTTTATAGTATTAAACAAGAATGAATAGATTTTTGAAATATGTAATCTTTAATTTAAAAAGTTTTACAAGGTAAGAAGATCATGGTAGATTTTAATCCGAAAGTATTAAGTAAAGAAGAATTAAGCAATATCTCGGCTGGTGTAAACGAAGAAGATTTATTGCTTTTTGAAGATCACTGCTTAAATGTCCACTATGAATCTAATGTATTTATTGAGGCAAAAGAGCCGGGATCTCCTTGGGTTGTTGTAAAGAATTTAAAAAGTGGTGAATTTTCTGAAATGCTTGATTGCACATCACAAAATTGGGTTCTAGCTTTAGGTTTTGCTAATCCTGATGTAAATTATGCAGTTTCAGAACAAATGAAACGATTAACTCATATTAAATCCAGTGGAATTTCACCAGCTAGGGTTAAATTTGTGAATAAGCTAGCAGAATTAGCACCAGGAAGATTAAAGGGTGGAAGAGTACATGTAAATAATTCTGGAGGTGGTGCGGCTATTGAAGCTGCGATAAAACTCTCTTTAATTGCATCCAAAGAAGGTGAACAAATCCTAACATTTGAAGGAGCATACCATGGTAATAGTTTGGCAATGATCACAGCTTCACACCCAATCCATACTGTTACGCGATTCCGTGCTTTCGGAATTGATGTGTTTCCACGAATACCTCAACCATATTGTTATAGGTGCCTATGGAATTATAAAGAGGGATTGTATGGGGCCAAGGATCCTAACTGTAACTTGGAGTGTTTTGAATTAGCAAAGAAATATCTTACGGGATTAACTTCACGAAAATTAGCAGCGGTATTGCTTGAGCCTTGTCAAGGTCCTGGAGGTCACATACCATTTCCACCTGAATATTTAGAAAAATTAAAAGAAGTCTGTGATGAGGAGAGAATTTTCAGGATATACGATGAATGTCAGACAGGAGTATGGAGGACGGGAAAATATTTTACTCTTACTGAAAGATATGAAAAGGAATTAAACCTTGATGTATCACCAGATATGATGTGTTTTACAAAAGCTATTGGTGGAGGATTTCCACTTGGAGCTATGATTGCTTCCAAAAACATGCGAAAACGGTTCTCTCCCTCAGAAGATCATACCACCTTTTGTAATACCCCTATAAGTTTAACTGCGGGATTGGCATCCATAAAAGTGATTGAAAAAGGGGAACTTGGAGAGAATTGTGAGAAACTAGGAAAGTATATAACAAAAAGATTAAAAGTGTTTCAAGAAACTTATGAAGTAATAGGAGATGTTCGAGGACCAGGATTGTTTATTGGTATAGAAATGGTTAAGAACCAAACAACTAGAGAACCACACTCAAAATTGATGAATGATATACTTGCTGAAGGAATGAGACAGAATATTCTATTCGGTCCGAGTATGCCTTACTTGACAACGAGAGGAGAAATATTGATGCATAATCTGATTAAAATAAAGCCTCCTATAACAATAAACGAAGAAGATGCTGATTATATTTGTAATAAATTTGAAGATGTCTTAAAAGCATCAATTAAGAGTGTTAAATAAAAAAGAAATCTTTGAAAGGGATATACCCTGAATAAGAAAAAACTTACATCTTTGTATAGGAACCTTGAGTTTATCAAAATATTGTTTTCATCTCGATCATTCTTATTGAGATATTCCAATCTGCAATACGATATTATATCGCGCGTGAGGGTATATAGTGTATATGGAGGAGTAAATCGAAATGAGATGAGAAAGAGAGAAGGAGTATGTTCTTGAGCAATATTTTAATTTTCTCTCTTTTTCATAGAAAGGTAAATTCAGAGTCTGATTTTGATGAAAATTCCTATGAAAAATATCAACACTGTTTTAAGAGAGTGCTTGAAATAATCACTATAAACATTGTGATGACGCCGAAGTTGAGAGAATTGAATCCACATTTTTTTTATTATTTATAGATTACAACACCTTTTTGTTCTAATGATCATATTGAATCAGGAAGTTTTGTTATTGGATTCCCTTCTCTAAACTATTCATATAGAAAAGAACGTTTTCATATAAATTTAAATAACATTTATTAGGAATTTTATCCAACTTACTTCTATGAAATTCGAACAATTAATTTATGAGGAGAAGGATAAAGTAGCAAAAGTAACCCTAAATCGTCCAACTGTTTTGAATGCTTTAAGTATGCAACTTTCTGATGAACTTGTAGCAGCTATAGAATTAGTGCGCCAATCTACAAAATTAAATTTTTTAATTATTAAGGGAGCGGGGAATAATTTTAGTGTGGGTGATGATATTACTGAAATGCCCAGGTGGGGTGATGCTAATAAAATAACACGTCGAGTAAGATATTATCAAAATATGGCAAATCAACTTGAAGAATTAGATAAAATCACAATTGCGGCGGTAGATGGGTTTGCAGTCGGTGGAGGATTGGAAATAACTATGGCATGTGATTTTGTTATAGCTACAGAGAGAGCTAAGTGGGGGATGCCAGAAGTTGATGTGGGAATAACTCCCGGTTGGGGAGGAACTACAAGATTAGCACGTCTTATTGGGAGGCGAAGGGCAAAAGAGATCAATCTAATAGGAGCTCTTCACAGTGCACAACGAGCTGTAGATTGGAACTTATGGAATCGGGTTGTTCCTAATGAGCTACTTGATGTGGAAGTAGATAAATTACTAGAAGTACTCACATCTAAAAATCAACAAGGTCTGAGACAGCTGAAATTTATCATAAATAGGGGAGTTGAGTGTGATCTTTATACAGCCCAAGGTTTTGAAGTATTATCAGGGGCCTTAACTGGAGCTGTTAGTGGATTTTGGAAAATAAAAGATGCAGATCAAGGTGCTGGAATAATGGGATTTGCAAGAAAAGATGAAGTTTGGGAAAGAAGGAGAAATTTAGCAAAAAATTTTTGGGCTGATTAAATTTAAAATAAAAAGATTTTAGTTTATCAAAGTTTCCGTTGTAGGGCCAAATCCATACCTTATTATATATTAAAAGAACTTCAAGAAAATTATGAGGTTATAGGAGATATTCGGGGATCAGGACTATTTATCGGTGTCGAAATGGTTAAGGAACAATCCACTAGAACCCCATACTCAGAATTAATGAATGAAATGCTTGCAGAGGGAATAAGGAAAAACATATTATTTGGTCCGAGTATGCCTTATCTCACCACATCTGGAGAAATCTTAATGCATAATCTGATAAAAATTAAACCTCCAATCATAATAAATGAAGAGGATGCTGATTACATTTGCGATAAGTTCGAGGATGTCTTAAAAGCAGCAATCAGTAATATAAAATAAAAAAAATAGAAATTTATAATTTTAATAAGATTTTTTTTTAATTACTTACACATTCATCGCTAAGTCCATGTCCTCAAGCGTGAGTTTCTTTCTGCCGGCGTGACGGGTCATCTCGAGAGCTTTATTTGTCATTGTCTTAGCGAGCTTTTCTAAATAATCGATAAGAGCATCGACAGCATCTCTGGCAACCATTTCAGCGCCATTATCTTTCATCAGCTTGCGAAGTGTCCGCCTTGTCGAAATGACGAGACTCTGGATTTTGGTTCCGTGTTTTACTAGCACGAAAACTCCATGCGAACACTTTCTTAGCCATTTTATCATTCCTCCACTTTTTATTTATTTTGGTCATTATCCTTAATTTTTAAGGATATTATAACCGATTAAAAATTAAAGAAGATATTATAATGTAGATTCACTTCTTTAAGTTATAATACTTATTTCAAATATATAAAGATTACGGTAGATAATCGCTACAATATGTTTGGGTTAATAATTTCACCCGATCGACAAAATGCTGATGTCTGAAAAGAAAGCCTACAGATATGCTTCTGAGCTATTAGATCTAAGATTTTTTTTAATTATAAAAATTTTACTTCAGATAGATAATCTTATAAAATTTATCATCGTATTTTTGAACAAATAGAAAAAGAATTGCAAATTAGAACAAAAGGCTTAGGAGTAATGATTTTTGGATCTTTATCCTTAAATTTCACCAGATTCGATGAAATTTATTTTAAGGTTTTACGCATGACAAGGAATCCTTTATATTCCTTATAGATTGTGAATCCTTCAGCTTTATAAAGTGATACTGGTCCTCGATAACTATGAGCATCTGATAATTCCCCTGTCCTTGGATATGCTTCAATAATATCAAATCCTTTCTTCTTATAACTATTAATCGCATGTTGCAAAAGTTCTCTGGCAACACCCTTCCTTCTGTATTTATGTCCAATAAGAAAACAAACAATTCCTGCAATTCTTTTATTTTTTGAATCGGAAGAATCATATTTATAGAGAGATTTGGCAAAATTTTCCCTTGAATTCACATTGCACCATCCTATGGGTTTATCATCAAAATAAGCCAGAAGTCCTTGCATAATTCCTGTTCGAATTAATTCTATTGAAGCTTTTCTGTTTTGATCTCTGGTTCTTTTACTCCATTTTTGATTATTGCCATCAAAATGATAATAATAGCAATAACAAACAGACCATTCTGGATTGTCAGCAAATCCAATTTCATCAAAATAGTATAGAAAATCTTCAATTAGATCTTCAGATAAAGGCTTTACAGTAATTTGCATTTTTTAATCTTACCTGTTCTTCTTACTATCCTTTTATTTGTTATTATATAAAGTCTCTTATATAGAAAACCATGAGTTTAGTAATTTCAATATAATTATTATTTTATATAGAATACAATCTAATAGATTACAAATATGCTATAAATATATTTGTAATTGACTAACTCTTAAATAGTAAATTAACTTATATATTTAGAATTAAAGAAATTATTTGATTATTCAATTTAAGATAAGATTTCAATCTTAATAATTAATAGAAGGCGAAAAAATGAAAAGTAAAAATAACATATATCTACTAATCTTAATTCTTCAACTTTTTATGTTTCCACCAATGGTTTTATGTATCAATTCATTAAATACAAGGATAGGTTTTATTTCAGAGCAAGAAGAGAAAGAACCTTCTCTAGCGCAAGGAATAGATTTGGAAATATATGTTACAGATCAACAAATGCCAGGAGTAGAAAATGTTACAGCTGATTTTTTAGCATCACCTCTAGGAAATGGAGTGGATTCTGTAACTGTTATATCTTCAGGTACAACATCTGATAGTATACTTACATTTCTTCAGTCGTTAATGGAAGCAGGTACCGCAACAGCGACTGTAATTGGAATAGACACTACCTGGACTGCTCCTTTTGCAGATAATGGTTGGATCATTGATTTAGATCCATATCTAGAAGTAAATGAGTTAGATGATTATGGGCCAGGTATTGTGAGTGCGTGTAAATATAATGACAAGACTTACGCTTACCCTTATTTTATGAATCTTGGTGCGTTGTATTATCGAAAGGATCTTATGGATGAATATTTTGGGGTTGGTGGCTGGTCGGAGGAAGATTTCGAAACATGGGAAGGTTTGAATGCAACAGCGAATTTTATTCTTAATAATCTATCAACTCCTCTAAAATATCCTGATTTAGTTGGTTATATCGGGCAGTTAGACGCTTATGAAGGTGGTGTTGTTAATTTTGTTGAATGGTGTGGAAGTAACAGTGCTATAAAATTAATAGATAATAGAACAGTTAATATAAATACCCCGAATGTTACCGAAGCAATGGAATTCATTAAAGCATTAATTCCTCCTCAATATACTGGTGTGCAAGGTACTCCGTATATAATTCCCCGATATGGACTTGTTTATGATGAGGGATCATCTGTAGCGAAATGGCTTGCGAACGAATCTATCTTCATGAGACAATGGACCTTTGCATACGGATTATCAGAAAATCAAAAGATCGAATTTGGTATTGCACCACTGCCACATTTTGCAGGAGCTTCAGAATATAAAACCTCATGTGTAGGAGGATTTATATTAGCTGTACCCTCCGCAACTACAGGTATGGCTAGACAAGCTGCTGTAAATCTGACTAAATTTCTTGGAGATACATTAGCCCAGGAACGTGAATTAACAGCTGACGCAGATCCCGGCCC
>JBHLRJ010000108.1:0-14564 GCA_048882645.1 Candidatus Thorarchaeota archaeon | reverse complement strand
TCAAGAAGATAAGAGATAAAGACAAATGTAGTACCCATGTAATCACTCCTAATATCAGAATATTGAATATGCCAAAGACTATGCCTTTAAAAATAAATTTCCGTGTAAAATTTGTCAGGGGAAAGAAAGCAGAAATTAGGGCATTGGATATAATAATCCACAACCATATTTCTCCTATCCTCCAAAATTTATTAATCCAAAATGGATGTACAAAACTCAATCCAAAGAGGAGGAGAATCAAACCGAGAGTAGGTAAAAGAAAAATTTTTCGCAATAAAAATGTTGTGTGTGTTATATATGCTCTTAATCGGTGAGAAGCTGTAAACTTTGCTAATTTCCATTGATCAGGCTTTTTTGCGGGACGTTCTTTTAAATATTCAGGTAAAAATTTTGCCCAAATAGGCCCATAGAGTATATTAAATGGGAAATCAGGTGATTCACTGGTGATTAAAGGCGCAGCAACTCCCCCAGCTGATAGTTGGGGAAGGATTAAGGTTTTTCTAGTTGTTAATTTATCAATTCCAGTTGCTTCTACAGCTTCAATAAGCTGCTTATTGCCAAAATTATCACCTCGAGCGGCACACCATACATTTATTCCTTTAGAATCCACACATAACACCCAAGCATCTAAGTTTTTAAGAGCTCGCATCACTCTAATATATGTATAGACATAATTCGCAGTTACTATTACGGGGGATTTATCATTTGGATTGCCTGAAGCGTATATTCCTGGTTCTATAGGGATATGATCAATCTGGCCTGTGAATATACAACGATAAATCTGCATCTGAGAAAGAAATCCCTTATACTTTCTCGGTTTAGGTCGATAATAGCCTGGTTCTGGTTCCCCAATTTGCTCAACTTTTTCTAATTCAAGTGCTTGAATTGATCCATATCTCCATTCCTTAACCTCATTAATTTTAAATCCAATTGGCTCAATATAATTAAAGAACCATTTTACCAAAGTTGTACTGGGTAAACGAAGTCTCCTAAGTTTTTTTCTATACCACCATCTTTTAGTTTTAAACGTTAACTTCCAAACACCAGAAGGGATAAATTCAGCAGCTAAGATTAATTTCCCTTTCGATTTTAATACTTTCCACGCATTCCTCAGAAAGATTTGCTGTTCAAGAGGTCCGAGTTCCGAGAGCATGAAAGTGCTAACTATTACATCTTTCGAGTTCTCATCAGCAGGTAAATTTGTAATAGTTCCTATTTGATAAATTAATTTTATATTTTTTTCAGGAGGGTAATTTTTCATTGCGGTGTTAATCATTTGAAAGTTTTTATCTATTGCTATAACGTCATTATTTTTTAATGCTAATTTCGATGAGAGCGCACCTGTGCCACAACCAACCTCCAACACAGATTTAGATTCACCAATTTTCTCAATAATCCATTCTTTAACTTTAAGATTAACACCTTTGGTTAACACAGTAAATTTTTCTTCATAACTCTCTGGTTCTAATTCTAATTTTCTCATATAAGTGACTGCGATTCTAATCACATCTCATAAAATTGTTCTTAATCGTAATAATGCATTGAAATTGCAAATATTTTCTATTAGATTAAATTTTCTTTATAGATTAAAAATTCAAATTATTTAAATAATGATACATCTAGATTGATGATCAAATTTAAAATAAAAGGTTGTTATAATGGGAGAAACTGAAGATATAAATGAAGAAACTTTTTGGAAGAAAAAAGTAAAGGAATTCTGGAAGGTTTTAATTGTCCTAATTGTCGCAGTGGTCTGTATTATTATCGGAGTGTTTTTAGTTTTAATTTGGTTCATTAATACATCCACAATTGGAGGAATGGGGCATTGGCATATTGAAGACTGGACATTGAATTATGTTTTAGGATTTATAATACTTTTGTGTCTTTGGGAGCTGTTATTCGTAGGAGTTCCAACTGTTTTGTTCTTCGGAGTCGGTGGGTATTTATGGTGGCGAAGATTACCTGAAGAAAAAAAGCAAGAATTTAGAACAAGAGAGAAAAAAGAGAAAAAGCATAAAAAGGAAAAATACGGTGGTGGCGGTGGTGGCAGCATTTTTCTGTTTATCGCGTATTGTATTTACCATGCAGTTATGGGAACTTATAACGCACCATTCGGATGGTACTCTTACACATATTGGTTATATTCTTTCTTTTACTTAATAGCATGGATGCTAATTGTTCTTGGAGGCCCTGTGGTTATAATTCTTATTATTGTATATTTTGTTAAGTGGAGAAAAAAGTAAAAAAACTAAATTTATTAATTTTTTTTTATTCTTTTGGTTGAAAAAGCTTTTTACCTATTAGATTTAGAATCGTTTCTGCATCTTTTAATTGGAAACCCTTTTTAGTTGAGAGCAAATATGAGACATAAAAATAGTTAGTTTTTCTCTCTTTCATGATATTGATTGCTCTATTAATCATCGCTTTTTCTTCTGAGTTTATTTTCACAGTTAAGGGTTTCACTTTTAACGGATAAATTAAAGGGACATATAAATGTTTATCAAGTAAATCCTTAATATCTTTGAAGCTATCTATATTACCTTTAAAATGTGTTAATTCTTCTCTATAAATATTATCAATATCATAAGATAGCGTTTTAAGTGATTCCAAAAAATCTTGGGAAGGATTTTCCTTCATAATAAGCAATATTCTAAAATCTTTGAATTCAGACATTATAACTTTTGATTGATGATATTCCAGTTTTATGGTTTGTGATTGTTCATTAGCCCCTGTTAATTCAATACCGAAACTTCGAATAGCTTCTAAAAACCCAGTAATAAGTGAAGCATCAATATCTTTACCAGCTAAAACTTGTTCATAAATATTTAATCCTGTCCTCTTTTCAATAACAATAAAATAATCTAAGTTCAGTGCATCCATATATTTGTTATAGATTTTTTGTCGATATTCTTCATGAATTCTCCTTGATCTTTTGACAAGTTTATAGGAGCCAACAATCCCTACAATCAATAATGTGGCACTAACTATAATAGCAATAATAAATTGGGGTGCTAGTACAAATGGGACATTAACTTGAAACTCTTGAGTAATAAGACCCGCATCTTTTCCATCATACCAGTAAACATATGCTTTATATATCCCTTCGTTAGGATTGGACGATAATGTATAGGAAAACACAATTTCTGCTGTTGTAGTTTGTGTTACTATTACTGTTTTATTGAATTCTTCAAATCCTAATGAATTTATTAAAATGTAAGTAAGATTTCCGGGATTGACAGGAGGTAATACGGAAAATTCTAAGTCTTGGTTAGGTTCAAATTTAGTCTTCGGTAAATTCAGTGAAAGACCTATATTCGGTGAATTAGCAGATATTGTCCACAGTGCACCATCAATAATGGCGATATTTGGAAGATAAATGAACTTATCTAATGTATTTATAGTCACAATAGAGGAAATATCTATACCATTTCTTTCTACAGTAAGATTATACCAAGAGGACGGATACTTAAATTTAACAGTATAGTTATCGAATAACCGATTAATAGTAGGTGTTAAAATCCACCTATTAGCTGAACCTTCTTTAATTTTTAGTTCTACTCTTGAGATAAAATAATTATTTAATTTAAGAGAATAATTTAGATCAAATATTAAACCAATGGAGATATTATTCTGAATTGAAACCTCAAAAAGATCTTTATTAGGTGTGAGAGTGTCATTAATTTGTAGAATTCCAGTCCCTTCTGTTTTGCCATTCAGAATTGTATATGAAGATCCATTGAATACAGCGGTCATGTTAGTTTCCTCTGGATTATATGATCTATTTATTCTTTGAATCACCTTGTATCTAAACGGTTTCCCTTGAACACCATCTGTCCATTTGCTACCATCCCAATTTGAGATATGCAAGGCGGGATACTGCGGATTATCATCATTATTAACCCAAATATGAATAGCTTTATCACTTGGATGTATTGCAGTTCCATTGATTATTAAATAATATTGCCCAATTGTAAGATTTATAGGAGTAGGAAAAGTATGCAGATACCAATCTAACGGACTTGACATATTTAACATAGTAGATCCATATATTTTGCCATTAGGAGCGTTTGTTCCAATGTCATATCCTGTAATTTGCACGTATCTCGGGAATGTAGGATTACCAACAAAAAGAGAACCAAAAAGATAGGCACCAAAGATAATCGTCGGTTCCGTTATATTTATTTGTACTCCCCAACCTTCTTTTCCAGTCTTTATTTCTTCCCAGTGATTCCCTCCAACCTCAATTACATCTACCTCTTTCCCCAACTTTATATTGCTGAAATTTAATTCAACATTTGTAATATTCCAAGACTTTGAGGGTATTGGAATTGAGATAGAATTGATGCTGTCATTGGAACCAATAATTTCTGCAGATTCAATCATGTTAAATTTCGTAGATTGAGGGGAAATTACAAAATTCCCTTGTGCATGCGTTAAGATTATTTGTCGAGAAAAACTTATAAAGAGGATAGAGATTACTAAGAATGAGATAAAAAAACAATAGCATTTGTGAGTTCTCATAGAATTTTAATAATAAATTTAGAATATAAATTTGTGTCATTAAAAATATTTGTAAGTTTAAAAAGGAAAAAATAAAAAAAATTAAAAAACATGAGAGAGGGACTTTATAACAATTAGAACTATCATTCTAATTGAAAAATTCCTTTATCTATCAAATCCAATAGAGCCTCAACGTCTTTTGGATTACATTCTTTACCTGGTAAGATTGATTTAATTAGGAAACTATCTTGGTTAGTCATTTTCATTAAAGACACAGCTTTATCAATAAATAGTCGTTCGTGTTGAGAAATTCGCATTTTCGCTATTTTTTCTACACTAGCTAACCTTATAGGATAGACGAATGATGCATTTAATTGCTTTTTAATTAAGTTCTCAATTCCACTAAAGGGGTGAACATCTCCATCAAAATTATCGATTGCTTCTCCATAATTTTTATAGATATCATAAGCTAATTCTTCTAATGAGTATAAGAAAAATCTTGAAGGTGTTTCTTTCATTAATAAGATTATTCGAAGATTTACAAATTCGGTCATTAAAACAATCGAGTCTTGATATTCTAATTTAATTGTTTGAGTTTTATCTTCTACTTTGATTAATTCTATTCCAAAAGAATGTATGGCTTGTAGAAATCCAGAAATTAACGAGGGTTCGATTTCTTTTTCTGAAAAATTTTGAATATAGAGATTTAATCCGGATTTTTTATCGGTAACCATGATATAATCAAGACTTAAGATATCTATGCATTGATTATATAATCTTTGTTTCTCTTCTATATGTCGTTGCCTTAAGGTTTTGATGCCTCTATAGGATACGATTACAATTGCAAAAATTCCTATTAAACCTCCAATAGTACCAAATAATACTTGTAGCCATGGAAATGGTGGGGGAATTGGTTCAATTGGAAGGCTTTGAGTTTTAAGACCTCCATCAGTTTGATTATTCCAATATATTTTCGCAGTATATTCTCCGCTTGCCCAATTTGAAGGGATAGTAAAATTGAAGGTGTGAGATGTTTCTGAGATTTCCCAACTTTCTACATGCACATTTGCCTCACTTGGCTTTTTTATGTAAAAAGTAAGAGCTCCTGAAGTGATTGGAGGAGTTAACACTACCTTGAATTCTAACTCTTTTCCAGATTGTAGTTCAGTCGGAAAATTAGAGAATGTTATTTTCTCTTCTAAATTGGATGATTTAGCAGTAAATTTCCATTCTGCTCCATTTAGAATTACATTATTAGGAATAATTAAGAGATGATTATTTTCACTGATGGTTACCAATGGAGTAATATCATCATCATTTCTATAAATTGTAAGATTATGCCAAGTACTTGGATAACTGAAGCTAATATTTATATCATCAGTATTTCTTTGGATATTTGGATTTAAAGTCCAGTTTATTAATGGGATATCATCTTTGATTACACCTGTCGCTCCAGAGAATAAAAAATTACTTAGATTATTCTTATAGCTCATGTTAAAGTGAATACTGAACGAACTAGTATGATTTATAGGAAGAGTTATGCTTGACGAATAAGGAGAAAAAGTTAAATTTGTATTTAAAATACCACTTCCAGGAGTGGGTCCATTTAACACAGGATAAAAATCTTCCCCAATCATTATCCTCATATTATGTTCTTCAGGACTAAAAACACTAAGGACTTTTTGGTCTAATTTATATAAAAATGGTACTCCGGATTCTGGTTCTACTCCTCCAGTTGTATTCCTCCACATTCCACTTACATATTCCCAAATATATAAATCTGGGTTGTTAGGATTTAGGGTGTTTTGAAACCAATGGTATTTTGCGTTATCTTGGGGTAACATCTCCGTTCCATTTAAAACTAGATAATATCTACCTTTGGGTAAAATTATGGAAGATGAAAAATTCTGTAAATACCAATTAGGTGTAGTTGTCATATTAATAGGTGTAGAACAATATCGTGTATTGTTTGGTTGATTGGAAATACTATCATATCCATTTATTTGGACTGTTATCGTAGTTGTTGTAGAAGGTTTATATTCATCTCCAAATATCTGAACACCATAAATTTTTGTGGGCTCCGTTAAATTGATTTGTACTGCTAAAGCTTTTTCTTGTTTATCTAATTCTCTATAATATATTCCAATTTCATCCTCAACAGCATAAATTTCTCTTTTAAATTTTATACTGGAAAAATTTATTTCTGTATGAGTAAAATTCCAAGATTCGGAGGGTAGGGTAAAATCTATGGTGGTTGCATTCGTCTCATTCCCTCTGATTTCTCCATTTTCCAACATCTTAAATTCGGAATTAATATAGAAAGAATCATCGATAAGCTGAGAATGAGAAATAGGTACTAAATTAATGAGATTTAAAATTATCAAAATACTGATAAAAACGCAAAATATGAATTGAATTGATTTATTGTTATTTTTTTCCATTTTATTTTACAACCCTTTACTATTTTAAGATAATTGACTCTATGAGAATCTAATTATGTCTTTAGATAGTCTATTCTAATATAATATTTAAGACTTATTTTAAATTAAACAATTTATTTAGTTTTTAGATAAATTATTTGTTTTATGAAAGAATATAGATTTCATACTTTAAAATATTCATACTATAAAATATTCATACTTTAAAATATACTTATACAACAATAAAATAATCATAAAAGGTAATAAATTTGAGAGGAGATATACGTGAATATATTGGAATGTTTGAAGCTACTTCTTTTTCAGATGGAAAATGTTATTTTATTCCGGGATTTGGGAATTCTACCGTATTCGATACGGAGAATGGGTTGGTTATTTTTGATTTTCCATTAAAGCAACTTGCAAAAAGAACTTTCAATGAAGTTAGAAACTTTACCGATAAACCAGTTAAATATATCATATATTCCCATGGTCATTTCGATCATGCATTTGGATACAAATTTTTTCTTAAAGAGATTAATAAAAAAGGGTGGAAAATGCCTGAAGTAATCGCTCATGAAAATTGCATTAAAAGATTCGAAAAGTATCAAATGCTTGATAAATATCATAACTGGATAAATAGTATGCAGTTCGCTTCACTGACAGGAAACACACAAAGTACTGTCGTATCAGCTCGAGAAACTCTTGAGCCAACTATAATTTTAAAGGGAAATGAAGATGTATATAAGTTTGAGATAGGTAAAGTTAATTTTGAAGTATATAATAATAAGGGTGAAACTGATGATGCAATTTGGTTATGGGTGCCTGAGAAGAAGACCATTTGTGCAGGAGATTTGATGGTTAGCTCTTTTCCTAATGTAGGCAATCCTTATAAAGTTCAAAGATACCCTAAAGATTGGGCGTTAGCAAATGAGAAAATGATGGAAAAAGAAGCGGAATATTTAGTTCCAGGGCATGGTAAAATGATTATAGGAAAAAAAGAAGTTGAAAATGCCTTATCAATTACAGCAGAAGCAATGCATTTCGTGCATGATGAGGTTGTGAAGAGATTAAATGAGGGGAAATGGTTTGAACAGATCTATCATGAGATGATGGAAATTTATCCCGAAGAATTTAAAGAAAGCATCCATCTTAGAGAGATCTATGGTTGCTATCGGTTTGCGATACATGCGGCTTATCGGCTTTATCATGGGTGGTACGATAGTGGAAATCCCACTGATATATTTCCAGCAAAATCAAGCGATATTGCGAGAGAATTTTTAAAAATTACGTCAGAGGGAATGTATCTGGAACACGCTAAAGACTTATATAAAGACAACAAAAAACAGTTGGCTTTACACATCCTTGACATTATAATAAATGGTGTTGAAGATGAAAAAAGTTCGACTTACAGAGATGCATTAGATTTAAAATGTACAATACTTCAAGATAAATTAAAGACGGAAACGTCTTTTATAGTTGCTAATATGATAAACAATTCAGCTCTGCAAATTAAGGATAAACTCAAGAGTTTGAAAGAATTATAAAATAAATTCAAATATTAAGAACTGTCTAAGAGAAAAAATAGAAATTGTATAGTTGATTTAAAAGCTTTTAGTCTAAGATGCAAGTTTTTTAAGGAGATAGGCAAAATTCTTACCTAAATTATGAAAAGTTTGCTTTCCTTCTCCATCTTTATTCATATCATCTGCATTCATTACATTAGGATTTATACCTAAGTTCCAATAACTAGAACCGACAACGAACATCTCGTTTATCAAAAAGAAATAATTCATACTCGAAAAGACATGAGTTGCTCCGGCTCGTCTTACTGCTACTACAGATGCGCCCACTTTGTGTTTTAATAAGTTTCCATTAACCTTACATACCAAACCAGCTCTTTCTATTAATGCTTTCATCCTGGTTGCTGTGTCTGCAAAGTAAGTTGGTGAACCTAAGATAATCCCATCTGCTTCAAGCATTTTTCCCAAATATTCATTTAATTTATCAGTTTTAACTGAGCATTGTTTATCTCTGTTTTGTGCACATTTATAGCATGAAATGCACCCTTGAATTTTATCCATTCCTATCCAAACATATTCTGTTTCAATTCCAGCAGCATTTAATTCAGCTATTACGATATTTAAACAGAATCGTGTATTGCCTTCGTTTCTTGGGCTTCCATTAAATACAACAACCTTCATAATATGCAAATTTTTATTATAACGTTTATATTTCTTTTGGTGAAAATTAATCTATTAGAATCTGTATAAGCACAACAATTTTTAAACTAAAATATCTATTTCTCCATGTAGAAAAGAAGTTAACTAATAGTACTATATACGAGTATGACTCGACCTGAATTACTCGCAGCTGTTCAAGATTGGAAATCATTAGAAATAGTTAGTAAAATAGCTGATGCTATCTATTTCGGAACCGAAAATTATAATATGAGAATGAAAGCAAATAATTTTGATAGAAATGATTTAGGAAAAGTAGTAGAATATTGCCATAGCCGAAATCCTCCATTAAAATGTTATCTAACAACAAATATTCTAATTTATGATTCAGAACTACAAGATTTAGAAAATTTAATAGTTAAAGCGAAGGACGCTGGTATTGATGCAATTATTGCTCATGATCTAGCAGCAATTCAAATTGCAAAACATAGCAAAATAAAATTCCACATTTCAACGCAAGCAAATGTGTCAAATATTGAAGCAGCAAAGTTTTATGAGGAAATGGGTGCTGAAAGAATAATTCTGGCAAGAGAGTTATCACTAAAGCAAATAAGGTTAATTAAGCATTTACTTACAAGAACGAAAATTGAATGTTTTGTTCATGGTTCAATGTGCACCTCGATTTCGGGTAGATGTTACTTCTCTGCTACTATTTGTGACTCTGAGGAATATTCCGCTAATCGTGGAAATTGCATTCAACCTTGTCGTAGAGAATGGAGAGTCGTAGATGACGAAAATAATGAATTTATATATGATGGTCAGATGTTCCTGAATGCAAAGGATCTATGTATGATCGAATATATTCCAGAATTACTTCATGCACATATTGACGCTTTTAAAATCGAAGGTCGAATGAAAGATCCAATATATATGAGAACAGTTGCTGAGTGTTATAAAGAAGCGTTAGATTCTTTTTATGATAACACTTACACACAGGAAAAAATTGATTATTGGTTAGAAAGGCTTTCCAACGTTTACAACAGGGGATTCCACACTGGTTTTTATTTTCATCGACCCACAATTGAAGATATTGAATTAAACAAACGGGGTAATGTCTCTCCCTATAAAAAGCATTATCTTGGGAAGATTCTCTCCTATGATGCAAATAGTAAATCAGCTAATGTTTTACTAGAAAGCCTCGAAATACCACTAAAGCTTGGAGATAAGATCATTATTGAAGGAACCACCACCTATATGACTGAAACAATACGAAAAATGATTTATAAGGGAGATAAAATTAAAAGTATAACTCGAAGAAGATATTCTGATCCTGTGAAATTTAATTTGCGAATTAATCAAGGAGTTAAACCAAACGACAAAATTTATATTATTTCCAAAACATAATGTTATGGTTTCATAATAGCGTTATCGAAGCATTATGAGTTTTGAAGAAAAACGAAAACGGCTTATTGAAAGTCTAAAAAATAGAGACATTTTAAAGGATCCAGTAGTAATTAATGCTATGTTAACAGTTCCAAGACATAAATTTGTTTCTAAAGATGCAGAAGCTTCTGCTTACGTAGATTCCCCATTATCAATAGGAGCAGGTCAGACCATTAGTGCTCCTCACATGAATGCTATGATGTGTGAGTATCTTGAATTAAAAGAAGGAGATAAAGTTCTAGAGGTGGGAACAGGCTCAGGGTACCATGCTGCTTTATGTGCGGATATTGTTGCTCCAAAAAGTTCAAGTAATCCCGGACATGTATATACAATTGAACGTCATCTAGAACTGGTGGAAAAAGCGGAATTAAGTCTTAGTAAAACGGGATATGCTGACAGAGTCACAATAATACATGGTGATGGAACCTTAGGATATCCAAAAGAGGCTCCTTATGATAAGATTTTGGTTACAGCGGCATCTCCTAAAAGAGTCCCCCCTCCCTTACGAAATCAATTAAAGGATGGTGGAATCCTCTGCATTCCTGCAGGGTCGAAGAGCTTTGGACAAGATTTATATGTTATTACAAGGCATGGGGAAGATTTTAGTTCAAAAAAAATATCTGGAGTCCGATTTGTTCCTCTTATTGGTAAGTATGGATTTGAAGGAGAATAGTCAATACTATAGCTTAATATTATTATAACTATCAGTTTTCTTTCTTTGCTTTAATCGATTTCGAACTTCGTTCACATAATCTGATCTTTCGATGCAAGCTTTTAATTTTTCATCACAACAATTCCAACTCAAACAATTAGTCGACGTATGAGAATTTTTCATGCTTGATCAATCTCTTACAAACCTAATTTATATCCTAATTTCATAATAGTTAGGAAATTAGACTATAAGAAACTTCGATTTATTAGATTGCTGTCTTTTTGAGTTGAAATATTATAAATTAAAATCATTAAGGAATTTAAATTTATAATTTCAAAAAATATATTAGTAACTATAGAAGAAGTTTATTTCTCTAAGTATTTTTTCAATTTTTTTTCCATTAATTTCTTTCGAACTTTTTTAATGTGTTCATTGTTTTCAATATTTTCTTTGAGAGACTTATTATTGTAAGTCCAGCCATTCCGTTTTCCATTTTTGTAAGAATCCATGTTGAGAAGTCACTATATTAATTGATTTATACTTGATATTAGAACCTTAATATATTTAAAACCTATCAAAAACAAAAATATTTTAATGGTATTCTACAAAATTGTAATTTTTCGGAAAGTATTAATATTAAGAAGTCTTTATTTTGAGTTGAAATTCAAAACTCTTATCCAGAGTAAAAAGAGTAGTAACATTTATACCTTGATATATCTGTTTATAGCCCTCTTCAGTATATGTATAGGTGATAATTGGAAATTTATAAATTTTTACTGAATCTGTATCACTAGTGATGGCAAATTCTAAGGTTAGATCATACGATTCATCATAAGCTTTAAAATTTATGCCTTCATATTGACAAGGATCTAAAAGCGGTATGCCTTCTTCATCAGACTCTAATGGAGCACCTTCCCATTGAAATTTCTCGGCATCACCATTAAAGAAGAATGGCAAATCAATAGTTAAATTCAAATTTTTAGTAATGCGTTGAAGAACGTCGTTTTTATCAGAAATTTCTTCAAAGTTTATTCTAATTTTTATTTCAATTTCATTATCTTCTACATAAATATCTTTTGTTATTCTCACAGGATTTCTTTCATTTGTGTCAGTATCTTTAACACTACCAATTTTTTCCATCTCTAAGATAGCTTTTGCTCCGTGTTTTTCGCTGCTAGTCACTTGGAATTCACTATCAACTAAATCTCCAAATTCATGATAATTATCTGCTCTAAGATTATCAAAAGAGACATCCTTATGTAAAAATCTTAAACGCAACATGTTTCTTTTAAATCTATCAATTTGTACTTCTTCAGCCTCTAATTTTTTGCTCTCATGATATGCTTCTGGCCATCTAGTTAATGTATTTAGTAAATTATATGATTTGGGTTTATAATCTATTTCAAAAATGGTCCCTCCATCATTAGGATTGATGTAAAGATTATAAATATTTGATTCAATAATATATTCTGTTTTACTATCTTTTATAAAATCATAAGGAGTAATATATATGTAGGAAATTAATTTTGGATTAATAAGAGTATTTATAGTATCTATTAATTTCTCAGCATTTATTAAATGGGTATAAACAGAAAATCTTAGGAATTGTAAATATACTCCTCCGAATAAGCCATGCCAATAACAATCGTTACACTGAGCTTTATAAATCTCATCCCATGCTTTATTAATATTATCCAAGATTAATGAGAATTTTTTATCATCTTCAACTTTCATTAGATCTTCTTCGATAGAAGTGAGTTTATCCCTAACATACAACATTTTTTTGTGCATATTATTTGACTCAGGATATTTAACCAAAAAATATCTCCAAAATCCTCCTTTTAAAAATTGGTATACATCTTTCTGCTCATCGTTATCTTTCAAATTCTTTCTTATTTTTTTAAACTTTTTTCGAATAGTTGTAGGTAAAACCCATTCTTCCATTTTATCATAACTAGCAGTAGGAAGATAGACTAAACCTCTTGCTGGAAATTTTTCCATGTATTCTGATAAAGTTAAAGATTTTATCCAAGTGTGGGTTTTAACTTGCTCTAAGAATGCCGGAATAAAAGGTCTTCCATTATCTCCTTCTCGATGTCCTTGACCTTTAACATAACATATCTCGTGAGTTGTACCCCACACACCCATCTTTTCAGCATCAGAGATTAATAAAACGATACGATCACCCTCATCATTAGCCATTTTCCTTAAATAATCGATAGAGTAATATGTAGGTTTCCAAGGTGTAAGGTATCTCAATTCTTCATTGATCGAGAATACTCTTAGAGTTTTTCCTTCATCTTCAGTGATATATGAATATAATGTCTCCACTTCTGTAATTCCGGTTGATCTAAAATGATTATCATCAACAATAACATATTTTAAGCCAGCATCGTTAAGAAAAGAGGGATAATCTGGCTCCCACACGCGTTCAGACAGCCAGGCACCACGTATCTCTAATTTAAATTCATCTTTAATTAAATTGGATAATTTCTTCATCTGTTCAAGTTTATCTCTATAGGGTATTATCGCAAAAATTGGTTCATAATACCCTCCACCTATTATCTCGATTTGTTTTCTGCTTGCCATAATTTTTAGCTTATCTATAAATTCTGGTTTATTCTCAATTAGCCATTCTAACAAATTACCTGAAAAGTGAAGCGTAATTTTAACGTCAGGAAACTGGAAAATGCTATCAATTAAGGGTTCGTACGATTTTTCATACGCATCTTCAACAACCCAGGGAAAATTATCAACAGGTTGGTGGAAATGAAAGATAATGGGTAGATGTATGCTTTTTTCACTCATTTTTAAGAATCTACTTTTTTATAGTAGTTAAATATAAGTAAAAGATTTTTACTTATAAAAGATAACTAGATATAATATTAAACATTGAAAAATGTGGTCCTAATGATGAATTACTTTGATAAAAATATAATGAATGGAGTTTTTAATTCAAATGAATTTAAGGGATGGCTCCTCTCAAGAAGATGGTTTGGAGATAAATCAACTTTATCAAATTTAGAATTTGAAATAATTATCAACTACTTTGAAAATATAACAGAAAATATTTTGCTAACTATAATCGAGATTAGGACATCTGATTATTCTAAAAATTATTTTCTTCCTCTAGTGCTTTATGATATAATTGAAACGATTCTAGAACCTGTTGAAAAAACCAGATCTAATATCGTTAAACTTACAGAAATTACATTTAGCAAGAAATTGGCTATGACAATCGAAAATGAACAAAAAGTTATTACCTTAAACTTAATAGAAGGGGAGTTTTGCCTCCTTTTTTGGCGAAGAATTTTATTTGATAGCCAAATTTCCGAAAAATTTCCATCTTTTGAACTAGAATTGACATTATAT
>JBHLRJ010000107.1:0-14628 GCA_048882645.1 Candidatus Thorarchaeota archaeon | reverse complement strand
GTAATTTTCATATTAAGTTCCTTACTAAAATTTAACTCATTATTTTTCAATTTGGACCGAATTAATTCGGGTAAATGTTTAATTTCTATTCCATGATCTAAGCCAAACTTATTAGGGTACGTATCCTTCCACATTCTATAACACCCTGCACAAGAAGTAATGATTTGCTCAATTCCCGCGTTTTTAAAAATTTCAACATTATTTTCAGCTATTTGTTTTGCCTTTTCTGTTTGGCCTGTCATATATACAGGAGATCCACAGCAGCCTTCTTTATCCAGTATATTAAAATCAACATTACTTTCATTTAATATTTCGGCAGTAGAAATAGCAATACCCTTTTCTCTATAACTCGAAGTACACCCAACAAAATAGGCTACTTTGGCATTTGATAAGATATTAATGTGTGCAGGTAACCAACTTAGGCGATCATCATTCTTCTCCATGTACGGATTTTTATCTACCATTATATGTTCAGTATAATTTTTATGCTCAGGCATCGGGCCATAACTCGATTTAACAGCTTCTTCTCTCATTGCCATTAACCATTCACCTGCAAAAGAATGAATCTCCGGTATTTGGCACTGCTGAATACACGCCATGCAGACAGAACATTGATAAAAAATTTTTGCTAACTCTTCACTCCATTTGAGTTTCTCTGTAGTTAACGCCCATGTTAATAGATTCTTTCCACCTAAATAATAGGCTTCGAAATTTCCAAATTCACCAGAGGGACAGACTCGAGACCAAAAGGCGTCTTTATAAACGGTTCTACAAGTTCCGCACTTACCACATTGAAAAAAGATCTCTTCATAATGTGTTAAATCTTGATGTCTTTCGAGCTTCTGATTTTCATGTGCTAAGGTAATTTTGGAAATGCCTTTTCCTGGTATGTATCTAACTCTTCTCTTAGACATATTAATCTTCTCCTCTTCCTTGTCCTGGATTCATTATCCTATTTGGATCAAGAAGTCGTCTAATTTTTTCAATTAATTCACCAGTTGCAGGAAAGATTTTTTCCTTGTGTGATTGATATGCCCATTTAGGTGATTTATACATTATAGCTCCATCAACTTGTTGAACCTCTTCATGAATTTCTTTTAAGAGATTTCTTGCTGTCTCAATTTCATCAGGATCATTCTTATTAAAATTAATATTTGTTCGCGCTACACAATAATGACCACCAAACATAATTCTGCTGTAAAATTGTGGAGGTTTATTGTATTTCAAACATATTTTTCTAGCTGCATTGTAATAATTTACAATATCTCTAGTTGAGCAATACGAACCAATCCATTCACCTCCCCCACCTCTTGAGAAATTCCAACAACCCCAAACCTGTGTAGGGGGAGCATCTATTGCTTCTACCCCTTCTTCTCTTGACATAAGTTGAATATTACCTTTTGTGCAAATCTCTTTAATTGCTTCACATTGAGCTTCATGTTGTTTAGCTGTATATGCTTGAGTTGCAATTATACATACAAAATCTGGCATCTTACTTTCTACTGCATCTTTAGGCACATTTTTTTCATTTAATCTTTGGACTGATTGGCTCCAACCTAGATTTACTACTACAATATCGGTAATTCCAAGACCAGCTTTTGAAAGTTTAAGCATTACAGGGATACCATCATCTACTCTTAGCGTTGCACCTGTAAAAACTTCATTATAAGGTAATTTAGGCCATAATTTAATAGCGACTTTAGTTACAATCCCAGTTGTCCCTTCCCATCCTATAAATAATCCGGCTAAATCTGGTAATGGTTGTCTACCATACCAATGTTTAGAAATGCTACAAGAACCTATTTTAACAAGTTCTCCCGATCCTAAAACCGCTTCCAAACCATTTAAAAACTCAGCACCAGACCCCCCTATCATTCCTAAATCAAACATGCCATAACAAAGACATGAAGGAACAACTCCTGTACCTGGGGGAGACCATGTTATTCCTGCTCTAAGATCCGGATGATTTTTTTCGAGATATCCTTGCAAATCTGCCCATGTTATTCCTCCTTCAACAACTGCATACATATCATCTTCATTTACTTCCAATACTCGATTTAATCTTCTTAAATCAACAACAATTCCCCCTTTTCTTGGTGTAGCAAGAGAACCAAAATTTATCCCTGAAACCCAGGGAACGATAGGAATTTTATGAATATTAGCCAGTTTGACAATTTCCTGGACTTCCTCAGCAGTGTTCGGCATAATTACAATATCGCATTTTCCTTCTGGCTCAGCTGTTATAAAGTCATAATGATACAAAAATTGTATTTCAGGTTTATCAGAAACGTACTTTTCCCCAACAATTCCTGCTAATTCTGTAAAAATATCGTTATTTATCATTTTTATTCACCTTATAAATTATAATATATGTTTTATATTATATATAGACTAATTGTAATTTCATATTAATTACTAGGATAACTAAGGAATTGAAAAAATTAATAAAAGTATTTGGAGCAGCTCTAGATGCGACAGATTTCTCTTTTAGCATTCAAATTAAACAAAATTATTTAAAGCAGTTGTCTCAAAATCTCATACCCGAACGTAATTTTATAGATCCCTATGATGCCTTCCTAATGTTTAGTAATGTGTTGT
This sequence comes from Candidatus Thorarchaeota archaeon, assembly GCA_048882645.1. Classification (GTDB taxonomy): domain Archaea; phylum Asgardarchaeota; class Lokiarchaeia; order Sigyniarchaeales; family SOKP01; genus Loki-b32. The sequence continues at coordinate 12,030 of JBHLRJ010000107.1, read as the reverse complement.
TAAAAAATAAATATATTCAAATGGGTAAATTTCCTATTGAATCTTGGCTAATTCCTAAACCAAATCTCGAAGACTTACCTTTAATTAATCAATTAGAATTTCAAAACTTTACCAGTAAAGGTGGTATTAGAATTTATTCAGAGAGACTTGATAGCTATGTAAGAAATGAAATTTTACCAGATATGCCCTTAATGGTCGGGGTTGACCATTCTCTAACCGGAGGGATCTTAAATGCATTATCTCATGAATATGGACCTGAAGATTTACTCATTCTTATACTTGATGCCCATTTTGATGGATTACCTGCAAGCATCTCATTGAATATAGCCAAGTTTATGAACGAGCACCCCGAAGAGATAAATCCATTGATTCCAGAATATATCAATAATCTTAATGAAAATATTAATGTTGTAGATGCATACACATGTGCCTCTTTTTTATTTTATTTATTGGCTGAAAAAGTTATACTGCCTCAGAATTTAATAATTTTTGGGTGCCAAGATTATCCTGATGTAAAATTTAGATCATTAGAGGATTCCAGAATTAAAGAATATGTCGAATTTTACATTAAAATGGAGCAGAAAGGCGTAAAATTTATACCTAAATCTAATGCATCATCGATGATGAGAAAACTGTCAGCAGTTTTAGAGGAAACTGGAAAATCAAATCTTTATCTTTCTTTTGATACAGATGTAGGTGCTTTAAGGGAGATAATAGCAACCCGGTTCAGGAATGCCATTGGAATAGACCAAACAACTATATTAAAAACTGCTAAAATAATAAAAAGCAAGATGAATTCAAAGAAGATGAACTTAATTGGTTTAGATATAATGGAGATTGAAACTCATTTACTTAACAGAAGTTTTCCTAAATCTGGAAGAAGAGATCAAACTATTAAGGTTGTGGATAATTTCTTAGATATTTTAATATGAAGAAGAATTCCTTTTTGAGGTTCTGATAGTTCTTAAGATATCCAAACCAATCTTTAATTTGAATTAAAAACTTCTTTTATCACAATAATCAATTTATATGAGCTATAAATAATGGTGAATAATACTTCAGATATGGATGTTTTTTTCAATCCTAAAACAGTTGCTATAATTGGTGCATCAGAAAAACCAAAGTTTGGTATAGGAACGACTACTTACCTACTTAATTCAAATTTTAAAACTTATCCCGTAAATATAAATAGTGACCTTATATTTGGTCATAAAGCTTACAAAAATGTTAAAGAGATTCCCGATAAAGTTGATTTAGCAATTATTATTGTTAGTAATCAATTTGTACTTCAAACCGTAAAAGACTGCATTGAAAAAGGTGTAAACGGAATTATCATTGAATCAGCAGGTTTTGCGGAAACAGGATCTACTAAATATGCAGAAATACAAAATGAAATTGAACAGCTAGCTAAAGAATCAAAAGTCCGAATTATTGGACCAAATTGTATAGGGCTTACCAACTTCTATAATAACTTTACGACTTCAGACATGGATTTTAATCAAGCCATAAAAGGGCATGTCGCTGTAGTCGCCCAATCGGGAGTATTAGGAAATGTATTTATAGATTGGGCAAATAGTCAAGGGATTGGGTTTTCAAAAGCTATAACCATCGGTAATAAAGTTGATGTAGATGAGGTGGACCTATTAACATATCTAAATAATGATCCTGATACAAAGGTAATATCTGTTTATTTAGAGGGTACAAAAAGAGGTAAAGATCTAAAATTGGTGCTTGGAAAGATGAAAAAGCCAGTTATAATCCTTAAAAACGGAAGAAGTGATATTGGTTCAAGAGCAGTTAACAGTCATACAAGCTCTATAGCAGGTAACGACAAGATCTATGATGCTCTTTTTAAGCAATATCCACAAGTTTTTAGAGTTGATGATTTCTATGAATTATTCAATATTGCTAATGTTTTTGCAACTCAACCTTTACCAAAAGGAAATAAAGTTGTAATTGTTACTGGTTCAGGGAGTTTAGGTGCTTTAGCATGTGATGAAATTACGAAACAAGGTTTAAAATTGGCTAATTTAAGTAAGAAAACGATTGAAATAATAAAATCTGTGATCCCTGAGTGGGTATCGATAGGTGGAACTATTGATTTAGGACCTTCGATGTTTCAAACATTTATTCCAACCATTAATGCTATTTTTGAAGATGATGAAGCGGATTGCGTATTATATATCTTTTCAGTACCAAGGGTACCACTTCAAAGAACGGCTTCATTTAGATTAGATGGTATAAGAGAACAATTTAAGGCTCTAAAAAAATCTGCTGAAGAATTTAAAAAACCCTGTATTATTGTTACTTTCGGGTCAAGGTGGGTTTTCGATTTTGTAAGTGAAGCTGCTTCGTATAGTAACTCAATACTCACTATCCCTATAATGACTAGGATAAATCAGGCAATTAAAGCTTTTAAAATGATGTACGAGTATAATAAATCGTTACAAGCAAAATCAATATGATATCTTATCATTTTAACCATATAGTTGAGATGCTTCCCTCCTATCTATAATTTTTAATTTTTAAAAATTGGACTCCATATTCTTTTAATTCTATTTAATTCACATAAAACTTAAGGAAATATTATTTAAATTGATGTGATTGAAAAATGAGTGATACATACGTTTTTAACATTTCATGGGAAGAGATTGTTAATTGGTATTTAGCTCAACCTATCTATGGGCAAATACTTATTCTAGTTGGGCTCATTGCGTTGTTAGCACTTGCAGTAGTTATCACCTATTATATTCTTAAAGGCGTTGTCTATTTAATTTACTATGTACTTAAAGGGGTTTATTACCTTTTAAAGGGAATCGGGCTTCTTTTCTATAAGATTTTCGAAGGATTATATTATATAATTTCAGGAAAACCAAAACCTAAAAAGAGTTCCACACCAAAACAGTCAGACCAACCAGACCAACCAGAAAAGTTGCATGTTGAGGATCAATCAGAGCCTAATATTCCTGTTCAAAGAACATTTCAAAAAGTAAATCCTGATGTTGCTTTTTGCAGTGAATGTGGTAATGAATTCTCTGAATCTATGATTCAAACGTTATCAGATAAAGGATTTGCCTATTGTATTAATTGTGGACAAGGATTCCAAACCAATTCAATGAAAATTGAAGTCTAATTTTTTTTTTATTTTGAAAAGTAGTACATAGAAATACTAAAGCTACTTATAATGTTATATTTTAAATGAAAATGATTTATATATGATTTTAATTATTATTAAAAATGAAAAAAAAGTTAGAAAAATTCCAGCTTTTTTAAACCTAATCACCTTATGTCAACCGTTTTTTAGGAATTTTTTTGCTTTTTTTCTCTTTTTTTATCTCTATATTAAAAATAATAATGTAGAATAGAAAAAAAAAAGTTAATACTTAGTAGGTTTATACTCTTCTAATTCTTCTTTTTGCTAGAGCTATTGATAAAATACCTAAAACAGCTATAATTAAGTAGAAATTGTATCCTGGAATACCGCCGGGGCCACTTGATGATGGAATTTTAATCTCAAAGTAGTCACTAAAATCAAAAATAGCAGAATTAAATGTGGCTATAATTTTTATCTGGTATTGATCAGACTCAGCAATACTAGAAGGTATTGTCCAATAATATTGACCATCATTTGCAGTATTCGAATTAATATCACTTACGTATACGTTATTGTGGTAGAGTTCAATTCTTACTGTCGATATTGTCCCTGTCGAAGTCCAATAGATATATTGAGAAGATCCTCTCTCCCATGAAGTTGAACTACTAGGTGTTGTTATTGTAATTGTAGCTGTAGTAATTTCAAAATAATCACTAAAATCAAACACAGCAGCATCAGATGTATCTGTGATTTTTATTTGATACTGATCAGAATCGGCAAGACTAGAAGGTATAGTCCAGTTATATGTACCATCATCAGCAGTGCTCGGCGTAATTTCCATCTCGAATAAGTCATTATTGTAGAGTTCAATTTCTACATCCAATATAGTACCTCCTGATATCCAATGAATATAGTAAGAAGAATCCTTCATCCATGTACTGGAACTATCAGGACTATAGACACTTATATACGGATTAAATATCTCAAAGTAGTCACTATAATCAAATATTGAAGAATCAGTTGTGTTAGTAATTTTTATCTGATACTGGTCAGAATCTGTAAGGCCCGAAGGTATAGTCCAATAATATTCACCATCATTAGCAGTATTAGGAGTGATTTCCAGCTCAAATATGTCATTATTGTAGAGTTCAAGTTTTATGTTAGAAGTGCTACCAAAAGAATTCCAATAGATATAGTGCGAAGTATCTATCTCCCACATACTCGAACTATCAGGAGATGTAATTGAGAGAGTATCACCTCCAGTATAAGAAAATAGCATCGAAAAATCATCAGTTAAATCGTTTAAACCTAAGTATGTATTATAGTATTGAGTATCTACTCCCAAATTTAATCCACATGTATATACATCCATATAATCAAGATAATCATAATTAAACACGATTTCCCCTGTTTCATATAAAATAACTTCAAAAGATCCTACCAGATACCAATCAAAATGGTATACATTTAGCCATTCTGCAACCCAGTAGCTGCCAAATGATTGGATATAGACATTTCCACTATAAGAGACGTCTAGATCATCCCAAAAAGGAGCTATCATATAGTAGTCGGATGAATATCCCGAAGGAAAAGGTACATTGGAATATTGGGTTGGGCTTGGATCTGTGAAACTGAGATATCCATTTGAGCATAAGTAGACAGTTGAGAATGTTGCGTTATAGAAATCAAAGTCAAATGGTAATGCTATTGCTTCATAATCGTCATCGCTTAAAGATAACTCTGTCCCCCCAGAAGCGTCTATCCATGCATAAGGATAACCTGTTACCATAGTATAATTCCTTAAAGACGAGATTCTTATTAATTTAGTTACAATATTATTCACAAGAATTGTTTCTCCTGAAATTGGCGGAGCATACGAAGTAAGATTGTATGTTTTAAACGAACTTGGAGTCCACATATATGAGATTTTTGTTGACGCTCCAGTAAGAAGGGAAGGAATGGTTGTAGAATTTACTAAGACACTATCAAGATAGAGAAACAAGTCTACATCAGTCTCATCATTAGTACCTATATTTTTCACAGTCGCATTTACTAAATATGAATTACCAATGTCTGGTGAGGATGGAACTTCCAAACCAACCTCTAATTCATGAAGAAGAATTGGATAAGAGATGATTGCGTTTCCTTCCCCTGAAATGGCCTTAGCAAATAAGTAATATTTACCTGTCGTTGTAGCAGTATATGAGATCACTTCATTAGTTCCTAATCCCGCTGAAGTACTTGAGGCAATTAGAATGGGTTCTCCTATAGAAGATGGATTATCTGAATATAAATACAAATCAAAATCTGCATCCACTGGTACATCTAGAGTGAAAACATAAGGGTTTCCACTGAGTAGGTTAACATGACATCCCAGACCATGTTTAGCAAAAGAATCAACCACGCTACTTTTTATCAATGCATTGGTTTGAGACCCGAGAGTTAATTCTTGTGTATATGCTTCTATTGCCATATCAATGTTCAATCGTCCATATCCTTCATGAACATCTTTCCCACCGCGATTAAGTTCTGGAGAATAAAAAGTAGTAAATCCCTCTCTTAATAGAGGATAAGTTTCTGTCGCAGACATCAACAGTAGAGCTTTGACTCTTTTTGCTTCAGTAGCAGTATATCCCCAACTTTCATGACCTCCCATAGCCTCAATTAGTAAATTTGCCGCACCTGCAACAGCAGGACATGACATTGAAGTTCCTTGAGCACCTTCCAAATCATTTGCATATCCGTCCACTGGGTAAACAGTTTCTCCATCATTATCATTAGTATCTGTCGAAAACATCTGTAGATTGTTAAAACTTCCACCTGGAGCAGTTATATCTGGCTTGATGGTGCTACCAGAATATGAAGAACCTCCTTGGCTACTATAATCTGTTATCTCATCATCAATACTCATTGCCGCTACGGTAATTACATTGTCAGCATCTCCAGGAGATCCTATATAATTATATCCAGGTCCATTATTTCCAGCTGAAACAACTGTGACTATTCCATTATCTACTGCATTGTTCACAGCATTAATAAAGGCTACGTCACCTGCTGGTCCTCCAAGGCTTAAAGACATAGTTGTGATATTGTATGTATTTTTATTTGTGATAACCCAATTTATTCCGTCAATTATGTCAGAACTCCACCCTCCACCATGTTCGTCAAGTACTTTTACACCGACCAAGTGAGTATCTGGAGCTATACCTTTCCATGGGTCTCCAGCACTAAACTGAGGTGGATCAAAGGGCCAATGAATTTCGCTTCTAAACCGTATATCAAAATCGCTTACATAGCCGTCAGCTGTATTATCTACTAGTGTCAAGACAAATCTCCATGAATAAAGCCCAAGAGTACCACTTGTAGCTGTATATGATAGTGTTTGAGACCAAGAATCAGAATTAACTTCATAGGAGTCAACTATTGTATTTCCATAATAAAGATACACCCAGAAATCAACATCATCAGGGCCCGGAGTAAAGTCATCAAATTCACAGTTTATTTCTATTGAACCAGGATCGGTTACATTGAACCTTGTCCAGTTAAACATAACTGATTGCTCTGGTAGGTTATATCCCGTATAATTAAGGTTATAAGCTGCCGTGGCAACAGTTCGTCCTGTTCCATCATAATTGGGAGAACCATTTCCCGCAGCAATTCCAGAACAATGAGATCCGTGACCATTGTCATCATAAGGATTACTTAATGCATTAATTTCATCTCTCCACCCGACTATTTTATAATTGAAATTACCTGCAGAATATCCTGGACTGAAAAAATTATGTGAATCATCTACTCCAGTGTCTATTACAGCAATTGAGCTATATTCATCTCCGTCATATGAAAGTGTGTTCCAGACATAGGGTCTCAGATTCATATTTCTCCCTGCATAATATAACTGTGCCTGGTAAATTTTGTCCTCTTGAACAAAAAAAGAGATTTTATCTTTTTCAAGGGATTCACAGAATTTATATAAACCATCTTTATTAATTCTCCCTGCAAAACCGTTTAAAGTACTATCATAAGTTGATTTAATACTCCCCCCAAAGGCTTTAAAATACGTAATACTTGAAGTAGTGTGACCCTCTGGGAAAAGAGCAATAATAGGGATATTGTCTAATGAGAAAATCTCATTATTTCGATTGTGTAATTTAAAAATATCATTCAAAAAAATCTCATTTTCTTTCTTTATACCTGATTCCATATTAAATGCTTCTTGTATCCTTTCTTCTAATTGATCATCTAAACCATTTCCATTCTGATCCGCCTGAGTCTTTTGGTTTCTCCAATCCGGAATAGATACTTGTTGATCAATTTTTCCACTAAAATCAAGCATTTGAAAAATAGATTCATCTTCTTTATTATTTAATAAAACTCCTTGTCCTAGCACTAAAGGAAAGAAGATCCCTGCAGAAATGAATAATATGAGTATTATTGAGTTTTTCGTATTTTTAATTCTTAAACCTATCATTTCGGTTTTTGCCCTATTTTTTTAAATTTATAAATTTGGATTAAGTAATTTTCGTAATATTACTATTTATATCTTTGTTCAATATAGCTTAAAAACGACTTAAATGTAAAAAAAGAAATTCTTAAATATAAAAATAACAATAGAAAACATGTTTAAAATAGAAGTTTTTTCGAAAATAATCCAAAATTGATCAAATATGGTAAAGGAAATAATTGAAAGTAGTCCATATTCGGAAAAAATATGGTTAAAATCCTATGATAATCATGTCAAACCTGAATTTGATTTTGAAATAATTTCATTGGCAGAAATGCTGAAAAATTCCGTAAAAGAGTACCCCAATAGCCTTTGTTATGAACTTCAAGGAGAGCGTGTAACGTATCAAGAAGCAGAGAAATTGATTATAAGTTTTGCTAATTTCCTCATAGAAAATGGTTTGAAAAAAGGAGATAGAGTAGCAATTATGTTGCCTAATATTCCTCAATACTTTACGGGTCTTTGGGCTACGTTCTATGCGGGATGTACCTCAACAGGTGTGAATTTTCTTATGCAAGTACCTGAAATTATCTATCAATTAAAAGATAGTGGTGCTAAAGCTATTTTAACTCTCGATTCATTTTATGAAGAAAAAGTAAGAGAAGCAATCATATCAGGGAAAACTGATATTGAAATTATAATAACAACTAATGTAGCTGATGCATTAAGCATAGATTCAACTATGAAGGAGCAGCTTATCAAAATAGGAAGGATACCATTTGGGAAGGTAGTCCCCATAGAAAATCTTAAAAATGCTAACTTCAAAGAAATATTAGAAACGTATCCAAATGATAATCCTCCTGAAATTGATATTGATCCCAAGAATGATATTGCATTTCTTCAATATACTGGGGGAACAACAGGTCCTCCTAAAGGTGCGATATTAACGCATGAGAATATTTTATACAACATTAAGCATACTTATCATTGGCTTGAGCCGGGCGCTCATAAGGGAGAAGATGTATTTATTTCCGGTTTTCCATTTTTTCATTTAGCCGGAATGTCCTTAAATTACGGCGCTGTTCACTCAGCTGCAGCACAAATATTAATACCAGACCCTCGAGATACCGCATATTTTTGTACAAAAGCAAAAGAATATCAAGATAAAATCACATTGATGACTAATGTTCCAACTCTTTATCTGATGCTATTAAATGACAGAAAATTTAAAAAATTGAACTTTAGAGATGATATTGGCTTTATATCTGGTGCAGCTCCATTCCCTTCAGAAAGCATAAATGAATTTGAAGCAGTTGTAGGAAAAAATAAAGTATTAGAAGTATATGGTATGACAGAGGCGTCTCCTATTGTCACCATGAATCCATATATAGGTTCAAAGAAAATAGGAACTGTAGGGATCCCTGTTTCAAACACTCAAGTAAAAATCGTTAATGTCGAAGATGGAAAATCAGAACTTCCTTTAGGAGAACCTGGTGAGATTATAATTAAAGGGCCTCAAATATTTAAAGGTTATTGGAATAAAACAGAAGAAACCAAGCATGCTCTTAGAGATGGATGGTTTTATTCTGGAGATGTTGGTATAATGGATGAAGATGGATATATCACCATTGTTGACCGTACAAAGGACATGATTAATGTTAGTGGTTATAAAGTCTTTAGTGTTGAGGTTGACGATAAAATGAATAAACATCCCGCTATTGAATTATGCGCAAGCGTAGGTATCCCTGATCCAGACCGTCCCGGTTCAGAGTTTGTGAAATTATATGTATTACTAAAGGAAGGATATCAATCAACAGAGGAAATTAAATCAGATATTTTAAGATTTGCTAAGGAAAATCTCGCTAAATATAAAATTCCTAGAATAATTGAAATTCTAAAGGAAATGCCTTTGACGACTGTAGGTAAAGTAGACAAAAAAATCCTGAGAACAACATAACATTTTATTTTTCAAGTGATTTCAATTAATATTTATCTTTTTACTTATTCTCTCTTTTTGTAATATCTACGGTATATACTATAATAGAGAAATAAGACTACAGAATAATGAATTAAAATACATGGCACGATTCCTATTTTTAAGAATATAAAACTAATAAATAATCCTAAGAAAAAAGGATAAACAATATTAATTGCTAGGATTGCTAAGTTCTTGTAAGAAAACCAGGTATGAATATGATAAAGAGAAAAGATGCTACTTGAAATAAATATTACCTTTACAATATTCATTTTTAGCGTCTCAAATAAAAAGCTTATAAGATAATATCTAAATATCAATTCCTCTATAATCATTATAATTGGAAAGAAGAAAAATATCATAGTTTTAGAATTTTGATTCAAAAACGCATTGATGACATCGTGTTTTCTCATAATATTAACCATATCATTATTATAACCAAACTTTTCAATTATTTTGCCAATTAAAAGAAGAATAAAAAAACCAGAGATTAAGATTAAAATTACGGGCAAACTTAAGTCCCTTATTGTAAAAAATTTAATGTAAATCCCAAAGAATATTGGAATAACTAAAATTGTCAATATACAACCTAAACCAATGTACTTCTTTAGATTTATCAAAATTGCCTAACCCTTATGTTATTGAATAATAATTAACTTGGAAAATCATTTTTTGATCCCATTAGTGTAGTAGTTTCTTCAATCCATTGTGATAAATCCCTATCAATTCTGCAAAAAGTTACAATTTTATCCAAATCTTTCAGTTTACTAAATGTGCATTCAACCATCACATCCCATCCACCATATATCGGAGTAGCATATGTTATTTTCCAATCTTCTTCTGGTTCTGTGGATTTTAAACCAGTTAACTTATCTACAACCTTCCATTCAGTACCGATTACTTTCAACCTTATTAAAATATATCCCCTATAATACATCAAAAGCTTCCATTTTTTTGTTTTTAATTAGATTATCTTCAAACGATATTTGCATATTGATTAACTTTAAGTAGTTTATTATTTCTATTATAAATTATCTTTAAAATTACTACTTTAGGAATTAAAAAGATGTCGAACGTTTATCAGAAATTAGAAAAAATTGTATCACATAAGTTTATCTCAAATGATTTAATTATTCGGCATGCATATTCAAGGAACGTTGATCCCATATTACAAGGTGTTCCAGATATAGTAATTAGACCTAAAGATGCCATAGAAATCTCTGAAATTCTCAAAATTGCTAACGAGGAAAATATTCCTGTAACACCTCGTGGAGGGGGAGATTGTGAATTTGGAGGGAGCAAACCAATTGGAGATGGGGGAATCCTTCTTGATATGAAACGAATGAATAGTATTATAAACCTAGATCAGGATAATCTCATAGTAACTGTCGAAGCTGGAATTTCATGGGGAAAGTTGAATGAGTACCTATGTCATTTTGGATTATATACAGGTTGTATGGGACCCGGTTCTGGAATGACTGCTTCTATCGGAGGAGGAATTTCGCATCATTCAGTTGGTGGTGGAGGTTGTGCTAAATATGGGGCATGTACAAACCAGTTAGTTTCTCTAGAAGTCGTCCTGCCAACAGGTGAGATTATAGAAACCGGTTCTCAAGCTAACAAATTCTCGAAGTTTCCTTTTAATCGTTTTGGCAACGGACCTGATTTAGCGGGTCTTTTTTGCGGTGATAATGGAATTTTAGGTGTTAAAACGAAAGTTTCTTTGCAAATTTTCCCAAAACCTCCTTTTGCTGGTTATAAAACTTTTATATTACCTCGTAAAGAAATGGATGCTGCAACTCAAATCTTTACAGAAATTAGGCAGAAAGGGATTGATGTTTATGATGCTATGCATATTCCTAATCTAATTGTGACATTGGGTTGTCAATCGGGAATGTTTCCGTTATGGAAAAATTTAAAGAGGAAAAGAGGGGTCTTTTTTTATACAATTGAAGCAAATTCAGAACCAGAGCTAAATGAAAAGGTAAAACAATTAGAAGAAATTATTTTAAGTAAAAAATGTGAAGAATTAGGTTCAGAAATTTCGGATGGAAATTATGCTAAATGGCATTATGCTGAGCAAGGACATTGGCAACTGTATCATAATTTATGGGGATATTCTCCTGCGTTAGAGCCGTTAACTGCAGAATGTTTTACTTCCATCAAGAATTATCCAAAAATATTAAGTGATATTGAACAGTGGGATATGGAAAACAATGAGGACATGGAAAAAATCTTAAATGTTACGGGTCAAAGACCTATTTCTGGAAGTGGACCCATATTGCTCATTGATGGTAATAACGTGGAATTAACATGCGGATTAGCTAGTTTTGGAAATTATTTTGATGGTGAAATTCATGAAGAGTTCGAAGAAATTAACCTTAGATTATGGAGATCTCTTTTAGAGAGAGTGATAAAACAAGGCGCTCAATTTTACATGATGGGTGATTTTAATTCACGAGTTATGGTTGAAATGGGTGCTTATCCTAACGAATTCTATAATCTCATGAAATCAAT
>JBHLRJ010000106.1:0-14736 GCA_048882645.1 Candidatus Thorarchaeota archaeon | reverse complement strand
CTAGAGGAAATTAACACTTTTAGTAAAAGGATGTAAAAAATCGTATATATTATAGTAATTATAAATGTTACTGATATAACTAGAGAATTAATAATTTATATTCCATGGGCACTTATTTTTGCTATTTTTTTATATACTTCGGTAGGTTTTTTAGGTTTTTCATATTTTAGAGATTTTAATTTAGGCAATATTATTTACAGATTTTACAGATATGGAATAGATCTAAAACATTACAGTATAGTTTTTTGGCCAGGATTAGCACTCTTTATTATAATGATTGGATTTTTACTATTACACGAAGGATTGAAAAAAACGTCAATACGACGTGATTATAGCGGATTAGGGTAAGTTCACTGTTTGAAACAATGATAGAAAACTAAATTAAAATTTAAATATAATATCCCGTGTTATCTTCTTTATATTTATCTTTATCATCATCATTGTCATCATCGTTATCTCCAAGAAATTTCTTTAAGTATTTAAGCATTTCTTCTGAATCTTTAGGATCTATTTTAAGTATCCCTCCTCTTTTAAGAGGAATTATTCTATTACGCATTTCTCTTTCAAGCTTTTCCTTTTTTCTTGCGTTCAAAGCTAGTTCTTTTTTCATTATCTCTTTAAGTTCCTTGACCATTAGTTTTTCTATGTAGTCTGGTTCAAATGTCATTAACTTTTCGAAACCATAAATACTAGTTAATTTCTTAATTGCCCTTGTTTTCTTGCTTTCGGTTATTTGATTTATGTTATCTAGGTTGAGCATACTTAGGATGTTTAACCAATCTAACTTAATAGTCCAGCGAGATTCTTTATCGTCTTCTGCCATAATTTTTAAAAACTTCTTATATATTTGTTATAGTTTTTGTATAAAAATAAATATTATTCATTCACTCCTATGTTCTAATCAATGAGTGAAACTTATAAATTTATTGATTTTACTTTATAAAATCCTTGAAACTATAAAATTCTCAAAAATCTTATGCTTTTGGAAAAAGAGATTAAAAGATATCAAAAATGAAAAATCTAATTGATCTTTTTGAATTTTTTTATTATAATAATAAGTATTATTGATATCGATGAAAATCCCAACAAGATTAATATTTTGTATCCAGGGATGGGATTTTCGGGGCTTTCAGCTAGATGATCATCATATACAGCGTTTTTGATGATTGTATAGAAACTTTCATTGTAAAGCATATCAACGTGTCCTATTCCACTAACTAATATATTATGTGCTCCGTCAAGTATTGAGGTAGTGTAGGGTAAACAAATGGTATCAGCACTACTAAAAATTGAAGTATAATTAATACTTCCATGAGTATGGGTACTGTTATAAATGCCTCCTCCAACAACATCTAAGCGCGGTCCTATTGTATCGTTTAAAATTCCTCCAGGAGTCTCATCCCCGTTGTTTAATTCGTTTAAAAATATGCAACTAGGTTGAAAGACTTGAGTACCTCCGAGTACACCATGATGAGGGCTTCCAAAACATACATAATCATCTACTTTATTTAAACCCCCTAAAAATTTGAGATAATATCTGCTGCTAATTCCTCCCATGCTATGAGTAACAATATCTACTTTGTCAGCGCTGTTGTTATTTAAGATTTCATTTACACAATATTTTATATATTCAGCATTCTGGATATTGCCACTTGCAGAATAATCGTTAGGATTACTGAATGAAATAGCTATTAGTAAATCTGAAGACCAGCCATCATCATAGAAACGATCTCTCATAATATTCCAAGCACTAGCACTACCAGTCCATCCATGAATAAATAGGATTGGATTTTGAGAACCTCCTGGCGATGATTGTACGTTTAGAATATTAATATTATTTGTGATTAAAAGGGGTAAGATCAAGATTATAAATACTATTAGTTTTCTTTTCTTAAATCTCAATCTCAAATGTGATCACCAAATCTTTCTTCAAAAATAGAAGAATTAATGATTTGCATTAAATATAGATATATTTAAACTTTAAACTTAATGTTATTTAGAAACTCTGATTAAACTAGAAAAAGATCTCATAAACTAAAATAATCTTTAAAAGAGCGTTCAAAATCTTTTGCATGACTATTGTTTATTTCACCGAATTTATAATCGCCTTTTGGAATTTTTTCCTTTTTAATAAAATATCTTTTAAAAGCCAGTTCAAAGTCATACATACACATACTATTTTCTTCTGCAAACTTTATCTCGCCGAAAAATTTCAGAAAATCAGGATTCATTATACTCATTCTTTTTTTTCACCAATACTATAAAGATTTATTTTGTTCAACTAAATATTTATTTGTTTTAATATATTTTTTAATAAAAAAGAAAATTATCTATTTAAATATTTTCATACAATTAAACCGTGTAGTAATTTCCAAATTTTTACAATTTTCTTCAAAAAAAATCGAGAATCGACAAAAAAAACCTATATTTGTCCCATAATGAAAAATTACTTTACGGTTTTCCAAAACTTATCTTGTAAATTTCAAACTAATTAAAAGTAAACCAATAATTATTACTTTAAACAAAGGAAAAGTAAATATGAACTGTGGTTTCGTTGGAAGATTGGAAAATTACTTACACAAAAAAGTTAACTACTAAAGAATTGGCTATCCAAAATATTGTATCTGGTAATAGGGTTGTATTTGGGCATGCTATTGGAGAACCTACCGTTTTGGTAAATGAGTTAATGAGCCAGAAAGAACATTTAAACCATGTGGAAATAGTTCATATGGTTGCTTTAGGTGAAAGTAAATACTGTTTACCCGAAATGGAAAAATATTTTATTCACAATTCTCTATTTGCGGGTGCAGGTTCTCGCAAGGCGCTTAGAGAAAGAAGGGCAGAATATACACCAGCTTTTTTTTCTGAGATACCCCGTCTCTTTAGGGACAAGATATTACCTGTAGATGTTGCTCTTATTCAACTTTCTCCTCCAGATGAAAATGGATATCTAAGTTTTGGTGTTTCAGTGGATTATACAATGCAAGCAGCACAATCGGCTAGAATAGTAATTGCTGAAGTTAATAAACAAATGCCTAGAACTTTTGGAGCTAAAATTCATATTTCACAAATTGATAATATTGTTGAAACGAATCATCCCCTTATCGAAATACCATTACCAAAGATTTCTGATGTGGAACAAAAGATAGGGAAATATATTGCTTCACTAGTCCCTGATAAAGCAAATCTTCAGTTAGGTATTGGAGCTATTCCAGATGCTGTATTAAATTTTCTTCTAGAAAAAAAGATTTAGGGATTCATTCTGAAATGATTTCTGATGGAGTTGTTGATCTATATGAAAAAGGCGTTATCACGAATAAATATAATAACCTTAATCCAGGAAAATTCACTCTCACCTTTTTGATGGGCACAAAAAGACTTTATGATTTCGTACATAATAATCCGAAAGTTGAAATGCACCCTGTTGATTATACTAATAATGTAACTATCGCTAGTAAAGTTGAGCGTCTTATTTCAATTAATTCTGCTATACAAGTTGATTTATTTGGACAAGTCTGTGCAGATACTATAGGATATCAACAATACTCAGGGGTGGGTGGACAAGTAGACTTTGTACGAGCTTCTAGTTTATCTCCTGGAGGAAAATCGATCATTGCGCTACCGTCCACCAATAAGAAACAAACTCTTTCTAGAATTGTTTCAAAATTAGATGAAGGGGCATGCGTAACTACGTCTCGTAATGATGTTCATTATGTAGTGACCGAATATGGTATTGCTAATTTAAGAGGTAAAACGGTTACTCAGCGTGCGAAGAATTTAATAAAGATAGCGCATCCTAAATTTCGAGATCAGCTTAAAGACTCATTTTTTAAATTTTAAATTTAACGAGTGATTTAGTTATGAATATTAAATACTTTTTATTTCTACAGAGATTAAATAATAAGTATTAAATAGTAATTTGAAATATTATATTAAAGAAATCTAGAAGATAATTATTATGAGTCATTTAGATCGAGCAAGAGTATTAAACTCATTTTCTTCAAAAGAATTAAAAGAAATCTGTAAAGATAAAGATTTAAAGGGATATTCAAGCTTATCAAAACAAAATTTGATAGATTTTGTTTTGCATAACCTTCCTGATGAAACTATTAAGGAAATATTAATAGAAAAAGGAATAATTTCTGAGGATGAGGTAACCGATAATATAGTTTTATCTTCAATGAATAAATTGAGAAAAGTGGATGATAGAAGATATTTGACTTACATAATGCAATCTTTGAATGTAAAGGAATTAAAAGTAATTTGTAAAGAATACTATCTTGAAGAATGCTCAAGACATACAAAAAAAAAAGAATTGATAGAATATATTATAGATTCGTTATCTGAAGAGGAACATAGGCGTGTATTATATAATTACGAGTTGAAAGTGATTTCTAAAGAATTGGATTTAGCTTTAACGAAAATAAATGGAGAAGATCGAGAAAACGTTGCTGAAATTAATATAGTTAATCCTGAAAATCATGAAGTTGAAATTTCCTTTAAAGGTTGGAATTGGGATACGAAATCTTACATATCTATTACGCCAGATAATATAAACGACCCAGAAAGAGACTGTGATTGCCGAATTGGTTCTAATATGGGTTTTTGCAGCCATTTTTGGGTTGGAGTAATACTCTCTCTTAAAGAGAATTATTTCCAACTTTCAGATTGGACACTCACAAAATTACCAGATAATTTTAAAGAGCTCATTGAGCCAATACAACTCTCAACTTCTGAAATTGGAGGAGGAAAGCCTAGAGCTGCTAAATTAGTTGATGAAAGTTCTGACAGTGCTATTTTAACGAAATTTATTGATAAACCAATAACAATTTACGAAGGTGAAATCTCAGAGTTAGAAGAAAGACAATCAGAATTTCAGGATCATATCTCAATTTTTTATCATGTAACTCTATCCAATATTAGAATAGGTCCACGAATTTATAGGAAAATTGATTTCAAAGAGGAAGATATTGTGGGGGTTGATAGGTTGAAGTTAAGAATTAGTCAAAAATTACAGACAGAATATGATTTAAAAATTAAGGAAAAAATCAGGGTAAATGGGAAACTTGAAAAAGATAGTTTCTGGGGAATCATAGTAAAAAATATAAGAAAAGTTCAAAAACTCTAAATTAAGCAAGAGAAAAGGTATTTTCTCATAAGGTTATACCAGTGTCTAATATATTAGTTGATCTAACAAAGATTTTAATAACCATATTTCTTTCTTTTATTTACTTTTACCCTTTTAGTTAGGATTTTAATTACTTTCATTTGTTTGAATTTATTATGGATAAAATTATAAATGACTTATCTAAGATTATGAAAGGAAAGATTTGCATGATTACAGGTGCGAATTCTGGAATCGGTAAAGCTACAACAATTGGACTTGCAGAAATGGGAGCAACTATTATTATGGTTTGCCGTAATAAGAATAGAGGTGAAAGGGCACAAAATGAGATTAAAAGTATTACCAATAATGACTCAGTAGATTTGATGTTAGCAGATTTATCGTCACAGAAATCAATCCGAAAATTTGTAAGTGATTTTAAAGAAAAATATACGAATTTACATGTATTGATAAATAATGCAGGCGTCAATCTTAGCAAATGTAAATTAACTGAAGAAGGTATTGAAAGTACCTTTGCTATTAATTATTTAGCTCCTTTTTTATTAAGTAATTTATTATTAGAGACTCTTGAAGCTAGTAAACCAGCTAGAATTGTAAATGTAGCATCAAGTATTCAGAATAAATCCATTGAATTTGATAATATTAATGGAGAAAAACATTATCGACAATTAAATGCATATGGTATGTCTAAATTAGCAGTAGTATTATTTACTTATGAATTTGCTAGAAGAATTAAGGGAAGAGGAGTTACTGTGAATTGTTTGCACCCTGGTTATGTAAAAACCAATATGATACGAAATTTCAGAAAATTCGTAAAATATTTCTTCCCTTTTGTAGGATTATTTATGATTAGTCCTGAAAAAGGGGCGAGAACATCAATTTATTTAGCCTCTTCGCCTGAAGTTGCTGGAGTCAGTGGAAAATATTTTAAAAAGAAAAAGGAAGCAAAATCTGTTAAAGCAAGTTATAATGAAGAATTAGCAAAAAAACTATGGACGCTTAGCATAGAGTTAACGGATTTGAACCTTAAAGAATTAGATTAATTTAGATACCAATCTTATTTGTTTAAGCTAAATTTTATTTGGTTCTGATTTTTTATAATTGATAGATTCAAAATTTTAAAAACTTCAGATTAGAACGTTGAACAAAATGAATGATTTAAACTCTGGTTTTATTAACAATGACAATATGATTTTAAGTACGGATTTTTACCAACTTTCAATGATTGCAGCATATTTTCAATATGGTATCGAGAATGGTATTGATGATAAAGATGATATTGCTACATTTGAATTTTTCGTAAGAAAATTTCCAAAAAGTCGAAATTACTTAATCTTTGCTGGCTTAGAGCAAGTTCTTCATTATTTGCTTAATGCACGGTTTACTGAAAAAACAATTGAATTTTTAAGAGGAAAACCTATGTTCAAGAAAATTGATTCAAGCTTTTTTGAAGAATACCTCCCTAATTTTAAATACAATTTGAACGTATGGTCAATGAAAGAGGGTAATTTTTTTTTTCCAAATGAACCTGTAATAAGAATACAAGGTCCATTAATCCATGCACAACTAGCAGAGACATATTTGCTAAATGTAATTAATTTTCAAACAATAATAGCATCAAAAGCATCGAGAATTAGAAATGTAGCCCTTGACAAAATACTTCTCGAATTTGGTACAAGAAGATCCCATAGCCCACTTGCTGGGATTTATGCCGCGAGAGCAAGTTATATAGCGGGATTTAATGGAACCAGCAATGTAACTGCTGATATTGAATTAGGAATTAATTCTACTGGTACGATGGCTCATAGTTTTGTACAAAAATTTGAAAATGAAATGGATAGCTTTAAAGCATTTTTTGATTTTTATGGTGAAAATTCTATTCTTTTAATTGATACGTATGATACTGAACGAGGAGCAGAAAAGTGTACTCAATTTGGAAATAAGATAAAAGCGGTAAGAATAGATTCTGGAGATCTTATCACTCATGCTAAAAAAGTCCGAAAGATTCTAGATGATAATGGATGTGAAAAAGTCCAAATTGTAGCGAGTTCTGATCTGAATGAATATAAAATAAAAGAAATAATTGACAGGAACGCACCAATTGATTCTTTTGGTGTTGGAACAGAATTAGTAACTTCTCGAGATGACCCCACCATAGCTGGAGTATATAAATTAATGGATTACAATAATAAACCTAAAATCAAGATAAGTGAAAATAAAATTACTTATCCTGGAATTAAACAGGTATACAGATCCTATAATGATGAGGGTATGTTCAATGAAGATGTATTAACTCTTGAACATGACCCCCCAGCTTCTAATTTTGAGCCCCAATTAATACCATACATGGAAAGGGGAAAGTTAATTAGGAACTTACCTTCAATTGATGAAATTCAGCAATTCTATTTCGAGAACATTAAAAAACTCCCAGAGAAATATAAAAGTTTAGAACAAGCTGATGTCTTTACATTAAAGGTATCTAAAAAATTAAGAGAATTAACTGATTTATTAAAAAAGAAATATAAATAAGATATCATTAAGATTTTAACAGCAGAGGAAGCTTTAAAACATAATTTGTTAAATAAGGTTGTGAATACAGCAACTTTTATAGAAGAAGTTAAGAAATTTGCTACTGAACTTAGTCTAGGTGTGTCTATGGCATTCTCATTCACTAAAATGCTCTTAAAAGAATCATATACTAATAATTTAGAATCCCATCTTGATAGGGAAGCTGAACTCATAGTAAAAACTGCTGCAGCTAAAGATTTTCAAGAAGGATTAAGCGCATTTTTTGAGAAAAGAAAACCAAATTTTACCGACAATTAAAAGAATATTTGTCAAGCCATCTATTCTGAAAATTTAATGCGTTAGGAGAGAAAATCATAGATCTCTTCAAAGATAAACAAGGAACAGTTAAATATGTAACACTTTATTAATTATTAAAAGTAATTCTTGATATTGTGATTAAGCGTGCTTGAGGAAAGTATTATCAACTTAATTCTAGCTTATTATACTATTATAACCACAATTGTGTTTGGAGTATCTTGTGTATGGAGGAAAGATTTAAGATCCTGGTTCTTTGGGAGTATTTTATTTTCTCTTGGGGCAATATTTATCTTTCTTCAAGTATATTCAGAAGTTTATCGACTTATTGGTGATATGTTTTACTTTTTTTCAGTTTTTGTATTTATAACTTCTGTATTTATTGATTATTATAGATTATTTTTAAGGAATAAACGTTTAAGCAAACAAGAACAGTATTTTCCAATTTTTGCAGCTATTAGTTTCATTACAATAACAGTAATCACCGTCCAGCTTTTAATTATGGTCTTATTAACTGTTGTTATGTTAATGCTTATACGTATTTATTTAAAACAGAGATCAGTAACCCATATTGTAATGCTTTTCACGATTGCCTCTGGTCTTATTACCATTACTAGTACTTTATTAGACAACGTTCCAATAAAAGGCGCCTGGGAATTAAGCTATGTAGGAAATATTGTTACTATTTCATTCCTTTTAGCAACAGCATTATCAGGTCCGATCGAAGATATTATTCGGAAATCTGAAAAAAAATTCAGTGATGCATTTGATCGGGCTGAATTCTATAAAGATTTGTTTGCTCATGATATTAGCAATATCCTTCAAAATATTAAGACATCCTTAGAATTAGCATCTCAATGGTACTCCTTAGATAATAAAGAAGAAGAAGTTAAAAAGATATTTAAAATAATGGATGAACAAGTAATTAGGGGTTCAAAATTAATTTCTAATATTCGAAAGTTTTCTCAAGTTGAACAAGAAGCTCTCAGTATTGGAAAAGTTGATGTAATTTCTAATTTGAATAGTTCGATAAAATTTTTAAACGAAAGCTTTCCTAAAAAGGATATAAAGATTCAGAGGAATTATGAGTCAAAAGAAGATTTGGTTTATGCTAATGATTTACTCTTAGACGTTTTTGAAAATATTTTAATGAATGCTGTTAAATATAACTACAATCCCACAATAGAACTTTCTATAGATTTGTCAAAAATGGTAAAAAATGGAATAAATTACATAAAAATTGAAATTAAGGACAATGGAATCGGGATACCAGATGAGATGAAACAATTAATCTTTCGAACCATTATTAAAGACAGAGAAAAGGTTAAAGGAATGGGACTAGGATTATTACTGGTAAAAAAGATTATCGATAATTATAAGGGAGAAATCTGGGTAGAAAACAGAATAGAAAGTGATTATACTCAAGGGAGTAATTTCATTATTTTAATTCCTAAGGTGGTTTGAATTGGCCTCAATTCTCCTTGTAGATGATGAATTGTCAATTTTAAGATTATATGAAATGCTATTCACTTCCATTGGACTCAGCATAGTGGGAATGGCAAAGAATGGGAAAGAGGCTGTAGAAATGTACAAATCTTTCTCAACCAAACCAGATGTTGTAATCATGGACCATCGAATGCCAATTATGGATGGTCTTGAAGCCTCAATAGAAATATTGAACTATGATAACAATGTTAAAATTATTTTCGCTAGTGCGGATAAAACAGTTCGAGATAAGGCTATATCTATAGGAGTTATCAGTT
The DNA here is from genome assembly GCA_048882645.1 of Candidatus Thorarchaeota archaeon. Classification (GTDB taxonomy): domain Archaea; phylum Asgardarchaeota; class Lokiarchaeia; order Sigyniarchaeales; family SOKP01; genus Loki-b32. Next base: position 5,025 of record JBHLRJ010000106.1, on the reverse strand, counting down.
TTCTGGATAAACCATTTGATATTTCTAAACTAATTGATAATGTCAAAAAAGCAATTGAAACACCACTTAGCTCGCTTCATTAAATGAAAAAAAAATTTAAGTGCCATAAAATGCTAATAACACCAGTGAACGATTAATTTTGTAGTTTTATTTTGCTACATGATGAATGGGATTAAAACGTTACATAATTACTTGTCGATATATGACCTTCAAATTTTTCCAACTCCTCTTGAGAAATAGGATTTCCAGTTAATGAAATTGATTGTAAATTTCTAAGATATTTGAGGGAAAATCCTTTGGAAATGTTATTATAACGTAAATCAAGGTTTTTCAATTTGGTGAGTTCAGAAATCCAGCTTAAATCGTTAATTTGATTGTTATTGAGATTCAAAAACTCTAAATTTTTGAGTTCACTTATATCCTCGATTTTGAATATGTTATTATTCTCAATTTGTAAATTTCTTAGTTTTATTTGATTTTGAAGGCCAGTAAGTTCGGTAATATCATTATTATCCAAATATAACTCAGCAAGATTTAGAAGGTTATCAAGTCCTTTAATTTCAGTAATTAAATTTCTCGAAAGACCCAAGATTTCTAAATTTTGGAGATTTTCTAAACCTTTGATTTCAGTAATATGATTATCACTAAGGTGTAATATCTTCAAGTTTTTAAGATTATCCAGTCCCTTTATTTCAGAAATTTGATTTCCTTTTGTCGATTCAAAATCAAAAAATGAGAGAGTTTGTAAATTTTTAAGATTATTTAAGCCCTTAATTTCAAAGATTTGATTTGCTCCAAGATAGAGTGATTTAAGATTCTTAAGTTTATCTAGTTTTATGATTTCAGTAATCTCATTATCCACTAAACTTAAAATCTCTACGTTGTTTAAATTTTCTAAACCTATAATTTCAGAAATATCATTAATCGCTCTATTTGTAAGATCTAATATATTATTCTTAACAATAATTATATCTTCATCATACTTAACAAAATTTAGTTCGGGCATATGCAATAATATAATCTTAAATATAGAATATAAATATAAGGAGCCTGCTGAAATAATTTAAGTCATTTAGGTAGTAATGAGACAACACATTATTATGGTCCAAATGTTCTATCAATTTTTAATCCCTCAGCAAAGATTACATCTTACAGTTCAACAGGGACTGATTCAATTGTTACCTCTGAAACTATTATACGATATATTTTAGAGATTTCGGATTATAAAGGTAATGGACTTTCTGAGGCTCCCAAAGTATCAATTACAAACGGAAATAAAACTTCTATATATAATATGACAAAGTACTATACCTCTTACGATGGAGTAGAAGAAAAGTATTATGTTGACGTGTCATGTGCAGATTTAGATTCAGGGAAAACACAAATTGATTTTATTATTCCTGAGAAATATGAGTTAGTACCTGAAAGTAAATACTTGAATGAATTCTACGTTTTGAATTTTCTTACTGATGCATTTAGTGCACTTTCTTCTACTTTTGGTGTCCTAGGGATTGGTTCTTTTTCAGTCCTCTCAGTCATGTCTTTCCTTGCTCTCGCTGAGCAAACTCTTTATGTTGTGATTGCCGGAGTTTGCTTATTTGTTATGAGTGGAATATTCATTGCATCAATGCTTTTATCAAATAATGTTGGACAGCTTCTTGGATTTTCTTTAGGATGTCTGATTCTTTGGATAATGATGAAAACTTGTATTGTAGAAGATGAGGATACTGGAAAACCAGTTATGTCGAAAGTTGGACAAAAATTCTTTGAAGCAATTACTGGATATTGGAAATTTCATTTTGCACTATCTCTTATTGTACAGTCTCTTTGCCTTATTTTTACACTAATCTTCCCTGAAAATGATGTTTTAGCAGATGTTTTATGGTTTGTAGCAAACATTTTTTCCTTATTTCCATTAATAGTGGGGGCATATGCAGCAATTTGGGCTCTTAATTTTGGGATGCTTCTACATGCTTATTATGGCAAATCTTCTAGTACAGCTTTTAAGATATACATGTATTCGTATAAGATATATGAGAACAAGATTTTCATCTTTGCTTTAGTTGGTTTCTTACTCTTTGGAATTAAATTACAGAGTGACTTGACTGATGGAACTTAAAAAATCTAATAATTTTTTTTCTTTTTGATTCTTTATAAAGTATAAAGCTTTTTTTTTTAAAAATAAATAGGACTTCAAATGTAAATAATCAAGAAATGTTAGTAGAATCTATGAAGATGCAATTTAAACGTTTTATTAAGAATAATATTATCAAAAGTAGGAAAAGTAGAAAAAGGTTTATTAATTGTGAAAATATTTTTGTATAAACACATGTTTTAATAAATAACATGATTATTGGTGTATACAAAAAATGTACCACTTAGATGATGACAATTATTTAAATGAACCTTATTATCGAAAAACTATGAGTGTCTGTCCCGAATGCTTACAACCGATTCCAGCAGAGATTTATGAAGAAGATGATAAAATATGGATGAAAAAGGCATGCGAAGATCATGGCGACTTCAGAGATTTACTTAGCAGTTCTGCTAAGTATTATAAATGGACTCACTATGCTATAAAAGATGATAAAGGAAATACCATTTGGCAATTTGATAAAAATGGTGAAACTAATCCTCCGGATTTTAAAGGAGATGATCCAAGAGGCTGTCCATATAATTGTGGACTGTGTGAGCAGCATATCTCGACCTGTTCATTAGCTTTAATAGATCTTACAAACCGATGTAATTTTAATTGCAATTTTTGTTATGCGAATGTATTACAATCTGGTTATTTAGTTGAACCTACTCTAGAGGAAATCGATAGAGTAATGAAACACTTTAGAAAGAAACCAATCCCAGCGGTTGCAATTATGTTTACTGGAGGGGAACCCACCGTAAGGAAGGATTTTCCTGAAATCTGTAAGATGGCCAAGGATAATGGTTTCAAAGAAGTAATAGTTGCTACAAATGGTTACGGATTTCAAAAGAAAAAAGGCGGATTGGAATTCACTAAAAAATGCAAAAAAATGGGCTTAGACACACTTTACTTTCAATTTGACGGGATAAATGATAGTACGTACGAAAAGACAAGGGGAATTAAAAATCTCATGTCATATAAACAACGTGTCATAGATAATTGTCGTAAAGCTGGACTAAATTCAGTAGTTCTAGTCGCAACAATAGCCAAAGGTGTTACTGATATCGAAGTGGGTAATATTATACAATATGCAATTGATAATATTGATACAGTTCGAGGAATTACCTTTCAGCCAGTTTCCTTATGCGGAAGAATTGCATTTGAAGAACGAGAAGAGCTTCGTATAACAAATGCAGATGTTATTAAAGCAATAGAGAGACAAACGGGTGGAAAGATTAGTATGGAGAATGCATGGTATCCTTTAACAACAATAGTAGAATTTGGTAGAGTAATAGCCTATTTAGCAGATGTTGAACCTATCGAGTTTACATGCCATCCTGATTGTGGATTTGCAAGCTACATGATTGTAGACCCTAACTCGGGGGAGATGGCACCAATAATGGACTATTTCGACCCGTTAAAAGTTATAGATTTTGCAAATCGTTTTTGGGCTAAGATTAAAGATAAAGAAAAGAAACCACTTAGACTATTTGAAGATATTTTAGGAGATTTTGGCAAAACTCTTGATAAAGGATTAAATTTTCTTGATAAGACTCAATTACGGGCGAGATTTTTACTTGGAGTCCTTCAATATATGAAGAAACCCGGTAAACTTATGGAGTTATTCTCAAGACTCCTAATGCGAGGGGATTGGGAAAGTATAAGTTCATTTAGTTATGGAGCGTTACTACTATCAAGTATGCATTTCCAGGATGCTTACAATATGGATCTTGAGAGGACTAAGAGATGTATTGTTCATTTTGGTGTAGCAATGCCAGATGATACGGTAAAAGAGATAAGTTTCTGTACTATGAATACAATTCATAGACCTGAAATTGAAAAACAAATTGCAAAGCAGATTACCGCGAAGGTTAGAGATGAATTTGATACAACCACAGGACAACTAGCAATAGAATCAGAACCCGAAGTGGCTCGTAATGGTGGAATTAAAAAAGAAGGTGAATCTTAAATGACAGAAGAACCGGTTGAAACTGATGATGGAATGAAAATCCGTAAGCTAGTGGAATTACGAACTACTACTGCTAAAGAGTATGAAGATGTAATGCTACAACGAGTTGAAGAATTTAAAGATATTAAAGGAAATAAAAGCGGGTTTAATAACACTGTTCAAAATACCATCGTTAAAGCGTTTAGTACTCTTTTAGATCTGAAGTTGGAAGTAGAAAAAACTCTTGGAGAGGAAAACGTAAAGAAACTTCACAAAGTGATTGATGACCTTTTATTAACAGGTTTATAATTATTTCTCAATTTTTTATTTATTTTTTGTAAGTATTTATTTAAATGCTAATAAGATTCTTTTATGAATTAGGAATACAGCATCCATAATCGCTAGAACATTACCTACACCTGAAATTGGCTTGATTCTAATATTAGTCGGTTTCAATATAGGGTTTAAAATTTTAAATATTCATAAAACGAAGTAAAATTAAGATCTCTTCTTAGAATTTTTAAAAATTAAATCAAGATAACAGATCTGGGCAAATTATGTTGGAAATCAATAATAATAAAAAAAAAGTACGGTCAAAAAAGTATTTCCTCTATGTGATTCTGGTACTTATGCTTGTACAGATACTGGATTCATACGCCACAGTCTTTCCCAGTGCAATTCCTTCTGCTATAGCAGGGGAATTCCTAAGTAAGTTATCAGAAAATGTCCAAGATTCAATTTTGACCTTTGCATCTGGAATTGTTTCTATTGGCATGTATTTCCTTTTCTTTAGTCAATATTTAGCTGATAAACTAGGGAGAAAAAAGATGCTTGCAATTACGGTACTTGGGATGGCACTTGCATCATTAGGTATGTTTTTTTCAATTAATTTCGTCATGTACATGATTTTCGTCTTTTTTATATCTTTTTTCTATCGCTT
>JBHLRJ010000105.1:0-14743 GCA_048882645.1 Candidatus Thorarchaeota archaeon | reverse complement strand
CTATGATTATACGTTGGCCAAAAAATAATTGGAAAAGAGAAGTTAATTCATTAATATACCAGGTAGATATCGCAGCAACTCTTATTGACAGTTTTAAATTAAATATACCGGATTTTTGGGATGGAATCAGCTTAAAAAGTAATTTAGATAATGATATGATTACAGGAAGAGATTATTTAGTTATTAGTCAGAATGCATGGAGTTGCCAGCGTACAATTAGATTTGATAATTGGACATTAATTAAGACATATCATACTGGTTTAAAGAATTTTCCAGAAATTATGCTTTTTGATTATGAAAAAGATTTTCACATGACTAAAAATCTCGCTACAGAAGAACCTGAAATAGTAAAAATGGGATTAAAACACTTGGAAACATGGCATAATGAAATGTTGGGGGATCAACACTATAGTGAAGATCCTATGGAGACAGTTTTGAGAGAAGGCGGCCCTTTTCACACACGGGGACAAATGAAAGGCTACTTAAAGCACTTAGAAAAATCCGGAAGGGGAGAAATGGTGAAAATTATTAAAAATCGAAATGAAATATATTCTTTATGAAATTAATTAAGAAGAAACTTATGTTAATATGAGGATACCCGAAGTCAGATCTCTGCTCCAAGATCATAGAAAAATTCTTTACTCAGACCACATTTGTCATCATTTTCGAATATCCTAATTATATATGTTTTCTTCAGCATATATATCATTTCAGATCTTATTAAAATTGGTTAACTTAATTTAAAATTATTTAGTAAATTAAATTTATATGATAATTTTTAATCTGATTGATTCAAAATGAAGATTGATATTGACTTACTAAAAGAATTAGAAAGAACAATTGATACAATCCATCCCGAAGAAGGAAAAATTCCAATAAAAGTCCTTGGTTATGGAGAAATTACTTTGGTTTTTGAGATCATAGATGATCCCCAAAATTATGCTTATAAAAGATTACCCGTATTTGAAAGTCCTGAACAGGCTCAAAAACATGAGCATGTTTTTCGAGAATATAACAGACTTTTAAATGAAGAACTCCATATTAATACTCCTCCTTTTGACGTAGTTTGGTTTGAAAATGATGATGGTAAAATAATTTTTTATGGTGTTCAAGAAAAGATCCTTTCCGAGTCTGTAGGAAATAAGGTAATTCATCAAGTAGGAAACAACGAAGCAGCACTACTTGTTCATCTCGCAATGAAAGAAATGAAGAAAGTTTGGAGTTTTAATAGAGATAATAAAGAAATAGATATTGGCTTTGACGGACAAATATCAAATTTCGCAATACAGAATTATAATCCAGAAAGTCCGAAGGTATATGAGAACTCAAAATTAATTTATATTGACACTGTACCTCCTTTCTACCGCATGAATGGTAATGAAGCAATGGAAATAGCACTATTAACAAAGAGTATGCCTTGGTTTGTAAGAGGCCTTTTAAAAGCCATTTTCCTTCAAGATCTCATAGATAGATATTATGATTGGAGATTAGTAAGTATAGATCTTGCTGCGAATTTCTTTAAAGAACAAAGATCAGAATTAGTATCATCTCTAGTAGAAACAATCAACAAATTTTTTGAGGAAGAAGCAAATGATTTCACTATTGAACCTTTAAGCTTCGAGGAAGTAGAAAAATACTATAAATCTGATAAATTTATCTGGGCACTTTATCAGCGAATGCGCTTATTTGATCGGTTCATTAAAACTAAAATATTACGAAAAAAATATGATTATTATCTTCCAGGAAAAATAAAAAGATAAGTATCGAAGGTTCTTGTTTTATAGTTATAGAACATAAAAACAAAAAATTCAAATGTCCGATAGAACTCGTTATGAATATGGCTTACAAACCTAAAGTATATTTTACTTCTAATGTTTTCACCTATAAGGAAATCGGTTCAAATGAGAAAATCTCTGAAAATATTCGTGAAGAGATAAAATCTTTATGGCAAAAATTAAATAAAATTGCAGAGATCAAATATTTCAACGGGAGGTTTCCATCAGAAGATCAGATTCAAAATGAAGTAGATGAATTCAATCCAGATATTATTGGATGTCACTTAAGTCATAGAATATCATCAAAGATATTAAGAAATTCAAGAATTTTTGCAGTTTCTACATCAACGGCAGGATTTAATCATATTCAACGAACTGAGCAAGATGATATTTTAATAACCCATACTCCAGGAGTCCTTCATGAAACAGTAGCTGATTATACTATAGCTATTATTATGGCTAATTTGAGAAATTTAGTAGATCTCCATAATTATGTATGGAATGCTCAATGGACTCCAGATGATAAGTGGGATTTAGACCAATCTCTTTCTTCAGTTATAGGTAATAAAATGCTTGGAATTGTAGGATTGGGTGAGATTGGTAAAGAATTAGTGAAGAAATTATCTCCCTGGGGTATAAAAATTCTGTACTACGATCTTAAGCAAATGGTCGAATTTGAGAAAAATTTTCCTTCAATGGAATATAAGGAGAATATTAATGATATTTTTATAGAATCAGACATAGTCAGTCTACACTTACCACTAAATAAGCATACTGAGAAATTAATTAGTCGAGATCTATTAACATTAATGAAAAAGGATGCACTACTTGTAAACACCGCAAGGGGAGGCATTTTAGATATGGAATCGTTATTAGAATTATTAGAAAATAAAGAAATTCAGATAAATATCGCATTTGATGTGTTTCCTGTAGAACCGATTGACCCTAAGACACTTGATAGGTTGAAAAAGATAAAACTAAGCCAACCACAGCTGAGGATAATCCTCATACCCCATAATGCTTCTGCAGATGCAAATACTCGAGGTAAAATGAATATTCTTTTTTTAGGAGATATAATTAAAATTATAGAATCTTCTTCGGTTGAAGAACTAAATGATATTCATCTTATTCCTGACCATAAAGAAGTTTTAGAAAATAAAAAATGGAGAATTTTTGAATATTGGCGAAAAAAATGATTAGATCATTTATTGCTCTTGAATTAAAAGATGAGGATACCATCAACAATATTATCAATTTCTCATCCCGTTTAAAAAGTAATCAGCCAAAACTCAAATTTGTGGAACGTGAGAATTTACATTTAACTGTTAAATTCTTAGGCAATATCACTGAAGAATTAGCGCCAATCATTTATGAAATATTACAAACAGAAATAAATGGAAAAATTCTTCAAGGAAAAGAATTTAAATATTATTTAAAAGGTGTTGGTCAATTCAATAGGTTTTCAGTAATATGGATAAAACTTGTTGGAGATATCCCCTTTTTACAGACTATTAAAGACTCAGTCGAAGGTTTATTGAATTCCCGATTAAATATAGATCTCGATAGAAGAGCACAATTTAAACCACACTTGACTATTGGCAGATTAAAAAGAGATAAAATCAATCATAAGACATTTGAAATTTTTAAGAAGTTAATTAATGAGAATAAGAATAAGGAATTCGGGGTATTCAGCATTAACCAAATAAAGCTTAAAAAATCTGATTTAACTCCAAAAGGACCAATTTACTCAGATTTAGTATATTAAATGCCTTTTGTAATAATTGGAAAAATAGAATAAAAAAAATAATTTATTTTTTCATTTTTTAGGTTTTTTTAATTTTTCTAAAGGAAATTGAAACAATACAGAGAATCATGAAGCCAGCAATGATTAAATAAAAATTTCCAAAAGAAATCTTGTCTTGTAATCTTGATCCCTCTAAATATGTACTGTAGTATACTTTATCAGAAATATTGGATTCTATGCTGGTATCTCTACACACGTTATTCTTGTTGAAAAACCATAACACATGTGCGTTAGGCGAATTAAAATTTCCAGTTATCGAGATAGATCCAAGTAAACCACCTATACTCATTGAATCGAATAAACCAGTATCACCTAAAAAGTTGAATAAACCATGTGATAGATTATTACGATAATTAATAGGCAAAATAAATCCATGTTCAAGGAATGCGGGAGAAAAAATTTCAAATCTAGTGTTGTACCAATAATCTGAAACATTAAACAAGATAAAAGGGTCATTATCTAAAAGTGTTGTACTAGTTTCATCACTACTATTATATTTCAGAAGAGTTGCATATATCACATCAACTGGGTAGCCTTCCCCATTTATTGAACTACTAATGGATTCAATTGTCAATTCATATCTAGAATTTACAGGAAGATACCCTAAACTCTCATTCGATTCATCTACTATCCATACAAGTTTGGTTCCCTCACTGACTCCCCATTCAATATTCTCAGCACTTAATGACGGTTGAGTAAACGCATTCGAAAAAGTAATGAAAAATAATCCAGATAATCCTATTGTTATGAAAAGGAAAAAAAGCCTTAATGTAAATTGATTACTTCTATTCAATATTTCACACCTTTATTTTCTAATTAGATTTCAAAATACTATAGGATAACTTAGTATTTAAAACTATTAGGACCAAAATTCTACAACATTTCATTGTAAAAAAGAATTAGTTACAGACCAATGGAATTCCCTAAATTTTAAAAAGACATTTCTTATAATTATTTATTATAAATGTCTCAAAAGAAACCTTTAAAAGCAATCATTTGGGATTTAGATGGAACTATAATTCATTTCAAAATAAATTCTACAAAAGCTCGTAAAGTTGCTATTAATATCTTTAAATCACACGGGATAGAAAAGAAAAACCTTTCAATTAAGAGAAGTATCTTAGACAATATTATTGCATCTAAAGAAATTTTCGAAAAGAGGGGATATACATCAAATCAAATAAATCAAATCTTAAAGAAAGTTGATGAAGAAGTAAGTAATATTGAATATGAAGCCGCACTTAAAGCTACAAAAATACCTGGCATTGAACAAGTTCTCATTTTTGTGGCGGAGAATAACCTTAAGCAAGCAATATTTACTTTTAATAAAAACAAACATGCAAGAATTTCTCTTGAAAATGTTGGATTATTAAAATATTTTGATGTGATAGTAGGAAGAGACGATGTCCAAAATCCTAAGCCTCACCCAGAACACATTTTGGATATTTGTGATAAACTTAATGTTAAACCAAATGAAATAGTAATAATTGGAGATAATTATAGAGATATTGAGGGTGCTATTAATGTTGGTGCACATTCTATTGCTCTTCATACTAGATTAGCGAAAGAAGAGACTCTACAAAAGGCTGACATAATTATTAAAGAATGTGAACTCCCTCAAAGATTAATTGCAGAAATTAAGAAACTTTTATAAATAAATAAAAAAGATAATAAAATATCTATTTAAACTAATATTATACAATTATATTTAAAGGTTTAAAACGAAATAATGAAAATAGGATACCTTCTAGATATCTTAAAGCCCCACCAACCTGGTGTAGATTTAGTCGCTCGTACTCTAATGAGTATTGATGGTGTAACCAAGGTCAGTATAAAGGTTGACGAACTAGATCAGAAAACGGCCTCTCTACATATTAATATCGAGGGAAAAAATCTTTCACTCGATAGTGTCACAGATGTTTTAGGTTCTATGAACTGTGCATTGCATAGTGTTGATGAGGTTATTTGTGAAGAAAAAGATTAATTCCCAATATTATCTATTTTATTTTCTTTTCTACTAATTTTATCATCAAAAAAAATAAAAGCTAGTTCCACTCATTTTAAATTAAAAAGTATCGAATTTTAAATTATGCCAGATCCAACCATAGTTAAAATCCTTCAGAAACAAGGCGAAATTAATGATGAATTAGATTATGCAATAATGAGTTGGTTAATTAAAAACCGAGGACCTGGATTTACAGCCTGTCAACCTTCACTAGTAGAACTTGAAGGAGGAAATAAAGCAATTAAAATGGATTTGGACCACACTTTTATAAATGAAGAAAATCAATTAATGGGATTAGGTATAGTTGGGAAGATATTTATTGATCACGATACCCTCAAAGTAATATATTGTACTCCACTAGTAGATTTAAGAAACAATATTGAAGTATTGAAATCAGCACAAATTGAACCCCAATCCCGCCCAAAAGGGAAGTATTAATTTTATTTGAGGAAAATCCTTCTAAAATAATATATTGGTTCTTTCATTCTTAATCTTATCGAAGAAAAATGTCTACTAAAGAAAGTAAAATTAAACAGTTAATTCAAGATTATCTGTTAGATGAAGGATTATTAAGAGAAAAAGTATCTGATCCAAAACTAGATTTCGGATTTCAATTCATTTTTCCTCCCGGAAATGATCCTATGGGTCGCCCCATTGGGAGAAAAATGGTAGTTATTAAACCTAAAAACAAAGATTTAATTGTTGTTTCCCTAGGAACCCAAATTTCAAAACCTCATATTGATGCATTAAATTCTTTAAACAATGATAGGAAAATGCAATTTTTCTGGGAGTTGCGAAAGTTTTTTCTCATAAAGGATTTATTCTATCGAATAGATGTTCAAAATTTTAGGTACGAAATTCTTGACCAAATATTCCTTAGAGATGATGGAAAAGTTTCTAAAAATTCCCTCTTCAAATCAATTAGACGGGTTTTTGATGGCGCTGCATATAGCAGTATTATATTAGGAGAATTCTGTTTAGGTAAAATAAGTCCTGAAGATCTGATGAAGGCTAAGGATTTTGCTGGTGGGTCAGATTTTTCTTTATATTCGTAAATAATTAATAAGAATAGCGGTGAGAAATGATTTTCAAAAATTGGTTGCGAGCTTTAGGAAAGTTGGATTACGTCCAAGGGAAAGCGAGACCGAAAGTAGACTGCATTTTATGTGCAGTAAGGGATGATGATGAGCGTGTTGAATCTTTAAAGGTTTATGATGATGACATATGTTTTATAGTTTTAAACTTATATCCTTACAATCCTGGGCATTTGATGATTGTTACTCATAGACATTTAACAAATTTCCTTGATTTAACCAAAAAGGAATTAATTCACATAAACCGAGCGATTCAAGGAATTCAGTTGTTATTAAATGAGTTGTATAATCCTAAAGGCTATAATATTGGTTTAAACCAAGGAAGAATTGCAGGTGGGAGCATTGAACATCTCCACTTTCACTTAATTCCACGTTATGGCTCTGAACTTGGTTTTATTGACATTGTGGGAGAAACGCGTGTTTTGCCTGAAGGATTATCTGCAGTAATGAAGAAAATAAAAGAAAGAATAGATAAATATTTGAATTATGAATTCTTTGAAAACTTCTGAACCAAAAAAAGAAAAAAAAATTCTATTGAATTAAAAATCTGAAGATATCTATCGAGTGGCAGCACGTATATCTGCAGCTGTTACTCTTTTACGCTTGTCCGCTTTACAAACCTTAATAGCTTCCTTTGTTGCTGTAGCAGCACTCTTTTCTAAAAAGTCAATCAATTTATCTAGAGCTTCAGCAGCAACTAGATCTGCGCCTTCCTTTTTCATCAATCTTCTAATAGGTGCTTTCGCAATATATCCTTCGGATTTCTTTTTAGCGGGAGCTTTCTTTTTAGCCATTATTATTCCTCCACTTTATTTGTATAGAATTGTTATTTAGATGTTAATTAATTATAACTACACATTTCTATTATATAAATGTTATGATTCGAATCGATAATTACTTCATAGAAAATTTTCGAATCGTCATACTCGAAAATTAGATCGTTTTATTAATATGATATTAATTTCTAATAAGAACTATTTTTTAGTTTTGTCGGAAATAAAGGCTTTATTTCCTAATTTTTAAATTTTTCACTTTTATTAATGTTTCAATAAATCTTACTGAAAAGTAGTTTATCCTTTATTAATCATTGTTAAATTTTTGATGATTACAGAATTATAAGATTTTTTTATTTTATTTATGAACTTCCTAACATTTCCTTTTTCTAAATATTTGTAATAGATAACATTTCGACTCCAATTATTTATGGAAATCAAATACTTTTCAAAAATTTAATTCTGATCTTAGCGTACATTTAAACTTTAATTTATTCTTAGAAATATTTAAAATCTTAGTTTTCTAGATTTGTCTAGAAACGTTATAAAATTATCTAAATTTTATCTAAAAAAATAAATTCAAATATAAGATATTTGACTATTGCATCATAGTTAAATTTCGTACGAGAATTTTTTTGTTTGTTTCAATCTAAACACATGAATGAACTAGAAGAATCTGAAATTGAGGAATCACTTCAATCGTTAGGATTTACAAAAAATGATTCAAAAGTTTTACTTACTCTTTGTAAGTATAAAATTTTAAGTCCTGCAGATATTGCTAAACATTCAGGTGTAGATAGAGCTAGAGTATATGATTCTTTAAATAGGTTAATTGAAAAAGGATTTATTCAAAAGGAGCCTATTAAGAGGGGCGCTAATTATCAAGTAATTCCAATCGAGAGAATTTTCAAGGTGATTCGAAGTGAATACAAGCAAAAAATTGAAGATACATTAGTGCTTGAAAAGATAATTGGAGAATTAGAGATAAATAAAGAAGAATCAGAACCACGTGTTTGGGCGATAAGTTCAAGATCTAAAATTAGGAAAAAGATAAAGGAATTAATAAATTCGGCAAGTAAAAGAATATTTTTCATTCTTACTCCTGATCTGTTGATGGATGAATTAGGAGGTTTTGAATGGATTCTCCGAGAACTATGGAATGTCAAATTTTCTTCTGATATTGAAATCGTTATTGCTTTAAAATATAATGAGTCATTAAAAGAAGAAATAAAAAAATTACTAAAAATCTCAGTCACAATTCATTCAATTGAAGGAGATTCGGTTATTCCTTTTGGATTATTAATTACAGATAACCAATTTTTACTCACCACTCTAGATCAAGTAAAAGAAGCTCCAGAATACACTTCTGGATTATGGTTAGAAAATGGCACACCAAAACAATTAATAGGTTACGAGCATTTGTTCCGACACTTTATTACAAGCTATTGTAAATTAATTAAATTAACAGTTAAAAAAGAAGCATACCCAAGTTAAGTTAAAAAAAAAAAGAAATATATTCCACCAAAAAATATTTAATAACATAAGCCAAAAATTAGGAAGTAATTCTTAATAATTTTTTTTTAATAACAAGGGGAGTAATACTGTATGTCATATCGAGGGAAGGTAATTTTGTGTGGAGATGCGGGAGTGGGAAAATCAAGTCTTTTAGCTAGATATGTAAATGATCTCTTTAGTGAAGAATACATTCCAACTATTGGAGCGAATTTTTTAGTAAAAGAAATCGATTTAAGCATAATATTAGATGGACTTATTCTAAATAATCCGAAATTAAGGGAGGATATCGAAGAGTTTAAACTCTACTTTTGGGATTTAGGTGGTCAACATGATAAAATGTTCAGCAATGAATATTATTTCGTTCAAGCGGTAGGTGCATTAATAATTTACGATATCCTAAGCAGAGAATCTTTTGAAAACATTAGTTTTTGGATCCAAAAGGTAAAAGAATTAAGTGGAGATATACCTTACATCATTATCGGTAATAAGATAGACAAGAATTCGGAACGAGTTGTCTTATTGGAGGAAACCGAACAGAAGGCAAAAATTTTTGGAGTTCAATTCATAGAGACTTCAGCAAAAACAGGAGAAAATGTTTCTCAAGCGTTTGAAAAATTAGCTGTCCTTATTCTAAATAGCTATAAATAACTAAATAGGGAGATATTTAATACACATTAAAAATTCCAGTCCAGTTTTTATAGGGTGTACACTACCGACTGAATAATCTTAAATATTAAAATTTACTTTTGACCTTAACATCTATGTTTTAATTTTTCGAGAGATTTGGTAATTAAACATCATGAGTTCCTTATTAATCCCCGTTGCTCCTTTTTCATATACAAAATCTCGACTGCGAGATTGCTTTTCAATTGAGGAACTTAAAGATTTTACAATTGCAATGTTTAAAGATCTCGGAAAGACTTTAACCGAAGTGAACTGCTTTAAACATAAAATAATTTACACAAATTCTACAGAAATATTAGAATTAACCGAGATTTATGGCTTAATTGGAATAAAGGAAGTTTTATCAGATCCTTTAAAGTCTTTTGATGATATCATAAAAGATTTCAATACAATCGCGATGGAAGAATTCAATACCACACAAACTGTTCTTGCTTTTGTAGATTTAGTTTTAATAACAGCTGAAAATTTTATTGAAATCGATGCTCTTTTAAAAAAGAATCAGATCGTTGTTTGCCCAGCCATTCAATCAGCAGGTATCTCAATATTGGGTAGAAATCCCCCTGACATAATTGAGACCTCATTTTCAGATCCCAATGTACCCTCATTGGTTGCCTTATTTAATAAAGTTAAGAATAAAAAAATAGATAACATCTTTATTTTTGATTCCTTTCGGGCTGGTTTTGATATAGATCTTAAGCAAGATTTAGTATTAGCTTATGAATATTTAAAAATTTTTAATTTAACACACACAGAAGTCTTCAAATTTTTAAAAGATAAGTTAAAATTTACATTAAATAAAAAGAATCCAGATAACAATCGGTTCTTTCATATTACAGAAAAATAAAGCCTTCGCTTAGTCAATCTTCTTAAAAAGAAAATACAATATTTATTTTTACTTTCTCTTTTAAAATATCCTCAACAAGCCCTTGAAATTCTTCTCTTTCTTCTTTTAGTGAGTTAAGGTATCTCATATAATCCTTATTTTTTCTCTCGTAATCACTGTTAGCATGCTCGAGCTTCACAGTATTTACTGAAATTTGGTTTTTTAAATTTTCTAACTTTTCAGCTAATCCTGCGGCTTTAATTTTTTTTTCTACTTCCAAAATTTTTTCCTTGAGTTCCAAATATTTTTCAATATTAGATTGGAGTACTTTTTCATCAAAGATTGCGTTTATATGCTCAATAGTTTTCTCTTTGGTATCTTTTTTGAGTGCTAATTTATTATCTTCTAAAGCATGCCTTAATTGCACCATAAGACTTGTAAATTTTGGCAAATCTTTTCTTTCAGAAGCGAGTATCTTAATTGGATTTTTAAGAAAGTCTCTTATATAATTAACGTCTACATTTGGGACATGAATTGTTTCTTTATCCAATTCAAACTTAAATTTTTTTAAAGCTTTCTTAAATCCAATCTCATCATTAATTTTTAATTGTAATTGAAATAGTCTATCTTTTTCACTTTCTAATTCCTTAAATAAATCATTTTTTTCAAGGCGTAATAATTGATTATTCAAATCTTTTAGAACATTATTCCTTTCTTCTAATTCTAATTCAAAATTGTCTAGATCTGTCTTGGCATGTTCTATATTTTCCTTAAGGGTAAAGATCTTTGGCAGCTTTTTTAATAAATATTCAGCCTCTTTTAACTCTGTATATTTCTTTCTCAAAAAATCATCTAAACTTGCTTGTTTTTTCCCTAATTTTCGAGTTATGTAATTCAATTCTTTAATCTGTGGTTGTACTTCTTTTTGAAATTTCGGTAAAGATTTTCTAGCAATTTCATTGATACTTGTAAATAATCTTTTAACAGAACTCATCAAATTCATAATATTATCATAATTTATCTCTTCTTCTGGAATCTCAATGTCATCTATTTCCTTTCTGATTCGATCTGAGAAGAATATCAGAGATTTCTGAGATTTTTGTTCAATCTTTTCTTTTCCTGCTTCAAGAAAATGATCAAGGCATATTTTAATCTCAATTAAATCTTCTCTTATCTCAGAGATTTGCTTCTTCGTGGCTTTTTTTATTTTAGCATAATTATTATTAATTTGTTCAGAATAAAATTCTTCAAAATCCTCTAAATTTTTCTCAATCATTTTCGACCCTAATAAGATTTATTTAATTGGCTTTATAATCTTTTTGTCATTCATATATTTTTGAAGGACTTTTGGAATTCTAATTGAATGATCCTTGTTCTGATAATTCTCCAAAATACAACAAATCGTACGCTCTGTAGCAATTGCAGTAGAATTTAGAGTGTGTA
Organism: Candidatus Thorarchaeota archaeon; assembly: GCA_048882645.1. GTDB lineage: Archaea > Asgardarchaeota > Lokiarchaeia > Sigyniarchaeales > SOKP01 > Loki-b32. Next base: position 2,827 of record JBHLRJ010000105.1, on the reverse strand, counting down.
ATATTTCTTTGGGTTGTTTTGTGCCAACTTTACCTAATCTTATTTTTAATTTTCTAGCTTGATAATCTAAACAATTACTGCATGATACTAATTCACGATATGTTTCTGAGGCTGGAAACCAACCTTCAAGATCATATTTTTTTGCAGCATTATCATTTAATTCCCCTGAAGCGATGTTCACAATTCTATAGTGAATATTTAATTCCTTGAATAACTCTTCAGTATTAGCTAATAGTTCTTCATGATATTTCCATGAATCTTCTGGTTTACAAAAGATAAACTGTTCAACCTTTTCAAACCGGTGTACTCTGAATATACCTAGTGTATCCTTACCATGTGATCCTGCTTCTCTTCTAAAACAAGAAGAAATTCCCGCATATTTATAGGGTAATTTTTCAGGATCAATTATTTCGTCATAGTGATAAGCTGCTATAGTTTGTTCAGATGTCGCAATCATGAATAGATCTTCTCCATCAATTTTATAAAGTTGGTCCTCAAAATCTGATAATTCAGAAGCTGCTTTCATTATTTCATGTTTGGTAAAAAAAGGTGTCCACATTGGGATGTATCCTTTTTTCGTTATTCTATCTAAAGCAAAATTCAACAGAGCCAAATTTAATTGAACCATCTCTCTTTTTAGGTAGAAGAATCGTGAACCTGCTACTTCAGATGCTTTCTTCGTATCCGCTCCATCTATTATCTCGATTAAATCAACATGCGATAAAGGAGTAAAGTCAAATTTAGGTTTTACCCCAATCTTCTTCATAATTTCATTTGATTCTTCACTTTCGCCAACTGGAACAGACTCATGAATTAAATTTCCAACTGTATATCTATATTTTTCCCGCTGGTCAAGATATTCCTTCTGTTTTTCCTCTAATTCGTCTATTTCAGCTTTAATTTCTTTCGATTTATCCTTAGCACCTTCCGCCTTCTCATTTTCTCCTTTTTTCATGAATTCTCCAATTTGAGCTGAAATATCATTTTTTTGTCTCCTTAAATCTTGAAGTTTTTGCAATGCTTCACGCCACATGAGATCATATTCTAACACTTTTTCCGCATTGGAGGGATCCTTAAATCTCTTTCTTTCTGATTCCTTTATTTTTTCAATATTTTTTCGAAATAATTCTATATCAAGCATGGGAGAACTCCATTAAGGTTTTAATCGTGCTGAATTCTATCATTAATAGTTGAGCGAGCTAAGGCTGTCTTAATCTTTCTTTTATCATAACCAACAGTATCGATAATTTTCATTATTTTTATCCTTCTCGCTTTTCCTTTCAAGCCTTCTTCTGCCATAAATGTTTTGGCAAATTCTTCTTTCTTTGATTCCTCTTGTTGTGCCATATTTAGTAGTAATTAAGATTTAATAAAAAGTTTCACGAGGAAGTTTTTCATTATTTATTTCTTATGACATATAACGATCTGCCATTTTGAATCAGAGTTAAAAGGTTTTTCATCAAATGTTCCGTATTTGTTGTCAATTATAAAATCGTTGTAATAAAGTAAAGCATCTAACTCTTGAGGAAAAAGCATTCTAAGCTTGAGTTTTTTAAGGATTTCTTTGTCTATTATTTGGTGATAAGTGTTTAAATAATTAATTTGAGTAGCTTTATCATAGATACTGTTTTCAGACACCTTCACTACACCCTCCCCATGTGGATTTGGATACTCATACACTTGATATTTAAATGAAGGATCTCTATGTAATATATCTAAATTCGGATTGAAGACATTAAAAATAAATTTAGCATTCTTTCTTAGATGTTTTTTTACACATGACAAGCAACTTTCAAGATTCTTGTTATTAAGTACCCAATTCAAGGCAGCAGCGGGCATTATTATGAGAGGGAATTTTGTACCTAGATTAAAATTAGTCATATCCCCTTCTATCCATTTTATTTTAATACTATGTTTTTCTGAGTTTATTTTTGCTTGATCCAACATCTTTACTGAGAACTCTAATCCCACTATTGATATTTTTTCTTGTGCAATAGGTATAGTAATTCTTCCCGTTCCGCAAGCTAACTCAAGGACGGGACCCCCGTAGATTTTTGCTTGCTTTACATAAAAGGGAATAGACTCGTATGCCTTTCTGCTTTCAATCATATTATCATAATGTTGACCATTTATGTAATAATCCTTATCATTTCCAGCATTCATTATAACCCAATCATAAATTAAATCATTAAGCTAAATTAAGAAGAATTAACTATAAAGATCTTCTCTAAGAAGAAAATGTAGAAAGTTAGTTATTTATTTGATAAATATTGCTATAATTGATTATTGTGTAATCTAATCAGAAAAAATAAATTCTTTCAATAATTTCATAAACCAATAAGATTTCAAACTAACTACAAATTAATGGTGAAGTTATACAAAAAGGTGAATTAGTTGTCTGATACACAGACCAAGGATGAACCAAGAATCGGAGTTTATATATGTAGATGAGGAGTTAATATCGGAGCTACTGTTGACTGTGATGCTGTTAGAGATTATGTAGAAAGAAATGCTGCAAAAAATAATGTTGTTATTGCTCGTGTGAATGATTTCACCTGTTCTGACCCGGGACAAAACATCATCAAGAATGACATTCTTGATTTAGATCTAAACAGGGTAGTTGTTGCTGCATGTACACCGAAAATCCATGAACCTACTTATAGAGCTGTCTTGGCTGAAGCAGGGTTGAGTCCATATTATTTTCAAATGGTAAATCTTCGCGAACATTGCTCTTTTGTGCATTCACGTGATAAAGAATATGCTACAGAAAAAGCTAAGAGATTAGTTCAAGCAGGGATAAATCGAGCAAGAGAATTAGAAGTGGTAC
>JBHLRJ010000104.1:0-14872 GCA_048882645.1 Candidatus Thorarchaeota archaeon | reverse complement strand
GGTACACCCCACTTGGAGAATTTGGTACCGCATGCGAGGTATCAGGATCTCCTGGTCATTCTTGGCAAAATGTAGTGACTTCAGGAATGAGTATAGGACATAAAGGAATGATTAATGCTGCGCAAGTCATTTGTTTAACCGTATTAGAATTTATGAGTAATCCAGAATTAGTGGAGAAAGCACGTAAAGAATTCAATGAGACTTTCAAAGACAACAAATACAAATCCCCCTTTCCAGAAGGACAAAAACCGCCATTTCATAGATTTAAAAAAGTGAACTTTGATTAATTTATTATGGTTAGACAGGGATGATTCTTTATGATTCTTAATAATTAATTTAAGAATCGATTCTTATAGTTTACATATTCACATACTTTTGCTAAAGCATTTACTGGTCTATCCCATAATTTAAATAGTATTGCTCCATTTTTTCTTAATCTTCTTGACCAAGGACTTGAAAAACTCATAGGATTTACATATAATATTGGAATTGAATATTTTTTTGAATTTTTCATTGTTGGTTGTAAGAGTTTTTGGGCTAATGAATCCATTACCTCATCAGGTTGATTAGTAAATTCCGCATGTTTCGCGATTTTATCAACAGTAAGGTAGTCATCTAAAACATCTTGGAACCCAACAACGCCATACTGTATAAGGGCATCAATTTCACCGGATTTCATAAGGATTTCTGGTATAGCGATATAAAAATAGGGTAAATTCATGTCAAAAGCACAATCTACTGGATTTTTGCTGCTCGCATTTGAAGGTAAGATTTCTATCAGCTGCTCTTGAACTTCTTCTGATAGTTCTGGTACGTTCAATCCACGATTTTCAGCATTGCTGGCAACCATGGCCCCAGGTCCACCGGAATTTGTTATGATTCCAATACGATTTCCTTTGGGAATAATCCCATTGGAAAAAATCATTGCGATATCTAAGAATTCTTGCACATACTTTGTTTGAATAATTCCAGTTTCTTTGAATACTGCTTTATACATATTTGAGTTACCTGCTAAAGATCCTGTATGGCTTTTAAGAGCGCGGTCTCCTGCTTCAGATCCTCCAATATAGATTGCAATTATTGGTTTCTTTGGCGTAATTTCTTTAGCTAGTTCTAAAAATCTAGTCCCTCGCTTCAGTTCTTCAATATATAATCCTATTACCTCAGTTTCTTTATCATCCTTATAATATTCCAAGCAATCAACAATATCTATGTTTGCTTCATTTCCAACTGATATAGACTTACTTAGGCCAAGATCCATACCTTCTGGATCAAAATATATATGGCTGGAAAGTGTTCCACTCTGGGAAGCAATAGAAAATTTGTTTTTCTTGATTTGCTCCCAAATTGAAGTATTGAATGCTACATTTTCTTCTTTTGGTTTATACCAATTATTAAATATACCCAAACAATTGGGTCCTATGAATCTGAGTCCATACTTATCACCTATTTCGCAAATCTCCTCTGTAAGAGTGTTTTTGCGATCACCTGTTAATTCTCTAAAACCACCAGAAATAATAACAACTCTTTTTACTCCTTTTTCTCCACACTCTTTTAAAATCTCGGGTATAATCTTAGCAGCTAGAATTATAACAACTAGATCAGGAACTTCTGGTAAGTCTGAAATAGATCGGTAAGCTTTAAATCCTATAACAGAATCCAATTTTAAGTGAATCGGATATATGTTATCATAATTAGCTTTAATTAAATTCATGATTTGAATTGCAGCTAAGGAAGAGCCTTTATTATTAGCACCATAAAAAGCAACACTTTTTGGATTTAAAAATCCGTGTAAAAAGTGATTTTCACTCATAATTTTCACTTACTTTAGAAAATAATGCATCGTAAAAAAAGAGTACATTTGGATTAAACTGGAAAAAAATTAATAATATCGTGAATTTTAATATTTAACAAGATTATACAATACGAAAAAAATAAGTTGGGAATAAATTATGAGTGAAGAAGGAGAAGAAAAAGAAAATTTCATTGATAAGATGAATAATGCTCTTGTCGATTTTGTTGGAAGTGTTTTCGGAGAATCTGGAAGAGACTTTATTGAGGAAACCTCTGAAAAAGTAAAAGAATTTTCAAGTGAAGCTATTAGTAAACTGATGGAATTTTCTGATTCGATAATAGAACAACTTAACCTCCAAGAAAATGAACAAGTAATAAAAACTCGAGATAGTGTAGAGGATTTATTGAAACAAGCTGGTTTACTTAAGGAGGATGAGGAGGAAGAAGAATTTTAACTTAAAGTTTAATGTTTGTATTGATTTTAAACTATTATTTCTTTATTTTTATTTTATAACATTTGCATTTCTCAAGAACGATTTTATTTCTTCTTGAGTTGCATTAAATAATTCTGAAATAACCACTAATGATGTAGTTTCGTCCATCCCCAAACCAATGTAATCTTGATAAAGTTTTATCCAAGTCTCCTTTTGAGAATATTTATCTGGATGTTCTGCTTGAACGTGAGCCCAATAGGGATGCTCCAACTCCTTTCCGCAATAAGGACAAAATCTGCTTTCTGTTTCGTCATTTGTCATATTGATAACCAATTATTCTTTTAAAATAAGATTATTTACTTCTAATAATTGCAATAAACCAATATTTATATAAAAAATTTATAATAAAAAAAATAAAATAAGTAAATAAATCATTCCCACTTCTGTTTTAAATCTTCTTGATTTAATTTCCTTAGGTTATCTACAGCCCATACGACAAATTTATAACAAGTTTTTTTCCAAGTATTATCTTCTCTATATTTCATATATCCATTTGGAGTACTAAAATCATAACCACATAATTCTGAGCACACAACAGTCCCAAATTGTTTTTCAAATTCAGAACAAAATTTTGCTGCCCTAAGATAAGCAGCTGTCATAGTTTCATTGTCCATTTTTTCTTTCCCGCCCATTATAGCTCCAATAGCGGCACAACCTCCCGCAACTGCTCCACAAGCACCCATCCATCCACTTTTAGATTTATAACCACCAAATCCTCCACTTAAAGGTTTGGCTATATTATGAAATAAATAACTATCAACATCAAGTACTTCTAAGACGCTTGATAGTGTTAATTCACCACAACTTATTCCCTCTGTTAGATTAGGTAAAGTTTCTTCCAATTCTTTAACTTTCTTATCAAATTTCGTTTGAATATCTTCAATATTTTCTGCCATGATTCTACAATCTATTTGATATTTTAATGTAAAGATAAATATTGCTTTTTTATTTTTATTTTTAACTGGAATTTTCTAAATGATGAAAAAACTCATTCAAGAAGTGAATCCTGCATCTAAAATAATTTCAGTTGCTAATTTAGCTATATTTCCAACAAGTTTGGAGCAATGTTCCATCATTCCAGATTCAGTTGCCTCCTTTAGCTCCTTAGGATCCCATAAATTAAATGCTCTACCTACAAGTGATTCCTGAACATCATGACATCTACAAGATCCATATTCTTCAACATATTTATCATGTATTTTTTTAACAAGCATATAAGATTTCATAGGTTTATACATATCACTAAAATCTTTATACTCCCTCCCAAATAGAAATCCAATTACCATAGATGCACCAGTAAGAGCTCCACATGATCCATCACCCGTAAGCCCTAAGCCATCTGCTAATCCACTTGCTGCTTTAAAAACATCGTCATTCCAAATTTCCAAAGCTTGAAAAATAGCTGCTATTGCGGTTTGAGCGCATCCTGTGTTTCTTTTTTCAAATTTTTGTCCAAGTTCAAAAGCCTTAGCAAGTATTTTTTCTTTTGATTGTTCATTCATAATAATTATTTAATTGTTAATTGTTGTTTTTTAAGTTTCTCATTACTTTCATATCTATGAATTAAATGTTGAAGTTCTAATGAAAAAGCTTCTGGATATATAATAATATCAGATTGTTCTTCTTTTCCTATTAATTATCATTATAGCATTTAGTTCAAAGTTAAATATGAAAAAATTTTTTAGTTTTATAAGCAAATTTTTAATTACATTATTATAAAAGATCTAATGCGAAAGGAACTCTATGAGGTAGGTATTGTATTTCGAGGATTTATCCTTGTTAATCATATTTTCAAGAAGTTACCTCTCCAGAAAGAGCATGGAGTTACAAAAGATCTAAGAGGAGCATTTATCTCCGCAATTAACTCCTTTACTGAGACAGCATTTAATAAAAATCCATTAGAGTATTTGGAATCAGGTAATATTTTATTTATCTTCAAATTAGCTAAAATTCAATCTCAAGACAACAATTGTGAAGAGCCATTAATATTATATGGATTAGTGGATAAATCAAAAAAGAAGTCAGATAAATTGACAAGAAAATTCTTTGAGAGGGTTGCTCCTATTTTACGATTATTCATTGAAAAATTTGATGGAGAAAACTTTTCGGAATTAAATCAATTTGAAACATTTGAGAAAGTTATAGAAGAATTTCTTATAAAAAAACCTCAGGAGTAGTTAATCATTTAAACTCCATCCTTTCGGTTTTGCTCTTGAGTATTTAATTTTACCCTTTTCTTTTAATGAATTTATCTCTTTTTCAACCTCAGCTCTGTTAAATCCTTTTGCTACAATATCATTAAGGAAGTCAAGTTTGGTAGAGACAAGGCCTTTTTCTTTTAGATGTGTTAAGATGACATTCGCCAACGATTCGGCAATCTCTTCTTTTTCTGGTTGTGTTGATACCTTAGATTCACTAGTAAAAGCTGCTCTTAATTTCTCTTTATCATCTATTATCTTAACAGGTTCTTCTATCACCAGATGTTTTACAGCAGTTTTTGGTTCTTCGACTAGTTTTTGTTCCTCAACTGGTTCTATCTTCTGTTCCATTACCTCGCTTTTTTCTTCGGGTAAAGTCCAAACGGGGTATTCAATCTTTTCATATTGTACAGACTTTTGCGTTTTTAACAATGCAATTTCATCCAAGATCTCATCTTCAGAATAACCTAAGTCTTTCAATTCTTTCACTAGTTCATTTAAATAATGTTTTTCAAGTAAAAATTTGAAAATATGTTCTCTTATGTTCGTTGGTACTTCTTCAGCTTTTGCAATCTCTTCGATGATGCTTTCTTTATCCACAGCTTCTATTATTGGTACTTGAAATTTTTGAGGGATATCAAGTATAGGTTTTTCGCCCCATTCAAAATCAGTAATATTTCTAATTGTGCGGTCATATCCTCCAAATATAATATGTTTTTTTTGTTCTCTATCTGTCTGATAGCAGATATCCTTTATTGATGTAGAAACTTTTGTTTTCCACTTTAGCTCAAATTCGGTAGAATTTATGGAAGGATTATGAAAAATCTTTAGAGAACCGTCGGCGCAACCAGCAACGATTTCTTTAGCATTATCTCCATCTATATCTTCTATTAATAATGATAGAGAACGACCCTCAAGAGTTTCGATTTTTTTAATAATTTCTCCGTTAATATCAAGGATTTGAATAGTGGCCTCATCAGTACTCAAAATAATTTCATTCAATCCATCATTAGTCACATCTCCAACCTTGATATCATTAATTTGACTATGAAAATTTTTCTGCCATATAATCTCAGGAGCTTCATCTTTGAATCTAATTAATTGCAGAGTTCCGTTTTTGGTGCCAATTAATAGCCCAAAAATCGGCATCTGTTCTTCAGGTAGTTTTAAAAAGCCTAAGCTACATGATGTTACCCATGAATCATAATAAAAAATGAATTTTGGCTCTTTCGCTTTAATGCTGTCAAAAATTTTTACAGTCTTATCCTCACTCCCAAATATCAATTCAATATTCCCATTCCTAGTGAAATCTCCTCCGATGCAGCAATTTACTCTTTTTGGAGACTTATATCGCATAATTCCAACTAGTTTTTTCTTTTCTGGGCTTAATTTTAGCACTAAAAAAGAGCCATCACCAGCACCCACTAAAACCTCTTCACAACCATCTCCATCAATATCTATGGTAAAGCTACATCGACACCATCCATCAAAAACCCTATCATCTAGGATGCGCATTTTATCATCCATTAAATAGAGAGTTTTATCATGTCCACCAAAAACTAAATAATTTTTTTCTTGACATTTTAACATTGAGCAAGTTAAAACTGCATCTGGGCATTCGAATAGGTAATTTAACTGATATCGTTTCCTTATCATAATTTTTAAAAAGATTCTATAGATTATAGAAATTTTTAATAATAATTAAAATAAACTTTTCTGTTTATTCTTTTAACAATTTTCCTAACATTTATTAAGGGATTATTGTAAATATAAAAAAAATAAAAAAGTAAAATTTTGATTTTATAATGCCAGTTGGGCATCGGATGGGCTATATTCACCAGTACCAGTAATTTCATACGAGATTTCTAACTTTTCTCCAACCTCTAATTCATCTATAGCCCACTTTAACGTGTCTTGTCCTACTTCATCAGTAATTTCAGGAGTTGTTGAGTAAGTTCCATATTCAAATGAATCAGGCACTTTATCAAGGAGCACTAGATTGTATAACTTCGATTCTCCTATATTTTCAAGAGACAAAATGATTTTATAATGACCAAGATCTCCAATAGGAACGACTTCTTTACCAATTCTAAATTTCCTTCTAATATGAAGTGCCTCAATTACAGGAACTTGAGGTTTAAATTCTAACTCTTGACTTACGGGATATGTGTTAGCAAGATATGTTATTTCTGATTCGAAGGTTGAATCTCGTACTGGATTTACACAGTGGACGGGATATTGAAATTCTATAGTCGAATCTGGTTTAAACATACCAGTACTCGTATCTTTAAGATCTGTTAAAGAAATCTTAAGTACATTCATTTCAAAACTCACAGCACTTCCAGACATTTCTACTTCATCCCCATCCCAAATCAATTTAATTTCATCAGCGCTAGGTGGTCTATATTCATCTGTAAAATCTTGATGTAAAATCGTGATTTCATTAAGCGGTGCGCTACCATTGTTTGCCATGGTCAAGGAGGCGATAACATCTTGTTCTTTATAGGTAGGAGTCTCAACTTTATCATAGGACATGTCTCCAGTAATACTTGCTATTTCTAATATAACATCTCCAATCGAAACAGCCACAGTAACGAGATATTGGTAATCTGGAACTACTCGAAATTCGAGTTTCTTCCTGAATGTCGGGTAATCTTCACTTTCATATTGCCATTTAATGGAATGCCACTGAGCCCCTGAGGGGAGCATAGGAACATCTTTAGGATCAATGTCTACAAATTTAGTGCTTTCATCTTCTGGAGAGTATACATCTGCATTGAAAAGTTCGACTATAAATTCCGATGAGTTATCAAATATTAATTTATTATCCCAAATATTTGGTTCCTCATCTCTTTCCAGAGTGTCAATGAAAAATTTATTTCTCGTATACGCATCAAACTTATCAATAGCTAGACCTTCAGCAAATGAAGAAGCTGCTCGATATGTTACATCAATAGTTCCAGTTCTTCTTCGCGTAATGTCAGTAACCATTATTTGGCATGTAAATTTGAGAATTACAGTATATTCCGGTCTCAACTTTTCAATAGTCCATATTATCTGATCTCCTTCTATTACTGCTCGTCCTTCTGTTGTGTCTCGTACTGAAGGATTCGTAAAGTCTTTAGGAATATTTTTAACTACTTTAATATTAGAGACAGGATTCTCAAAATTATTTCTTAAGGCGATTACAAAGGTTACAGTATTCTCTCTATCGATGGAAATTCCAAAGGTTTCTAAGGCTGATTCAGCTATTGCTCCACCATCTTCCCAGTTCTCTCCTTCGTCATCTTCCTCCTCTTCCTCTTCTTCTTCCTCTTCTTCCTCTTCCTCTTCTTCAACGGAAAGTTGCTTTTTGGTTGCCTTGCTTGTTTTTGTTTTTACTCTTGAGAGTTCCCTCTCGATGTCATTAATATTTAAAACTTCATCAGCATTGGTTAAAGTACTAATAAATTCCTTAACAACAAACTGATTTTCTACTTCCTTGGTTAATTGAAATTCCATTGATTCTACATTTTCAGGGGAGTCTGTTCCTAATTCTCTTATTGAAATCTGTTCTTCTTTTAAATTTGTACTTTTTATATTCGAGAGAGAAACATCAATATCCCATAATCGGTCTTCTTTACTTGGATTTTCAACGCTAATTTTACCACCAAAGCTAAATGACTTTACATTCGCATCATGATCCTGTTCAACTTCAACTTCCTCAATTATCTTTACTAGTGCTAATAATCCTTCTCGATTTCTGTCTTTTAATAATATACTCCCCTCTAATTGACCCGTATCTTCATCATATGTTTCAATAACCGGTGTTGATGTGTCTCTATCAACTAATTCCACCCTTCCAACATCCATATCTTTTCTTTTTAACGCATCAGCGACCAATTCTTCATCTGCTTCTGTTGCATCAAATCCCATTCTACGTTCTGGTTTCTTTTTTTTATCTTTTCTTGCCATTTTTCCTTACCGAATTTTGTTTTATAATTAGATTAAGTTTATTTATTTGTTAATAATTTCATGTATGGAATAGTTCATCCGCATTCTTTAAAAAATTTTTTTAAAATGAAAAAATTATCTATGTGAGTTTAAAAGAAGAAGGGAAAAATGATTTATAGTGTGATAGTCTACAAAAATTTTTTGTCGATTTCTTCTGGTTTTTGCGGGATTATGCTTCCCTTAGGAATTTATAGCCGCACATAGGACAGGTCTCTTTAGGTTTCTTTGTTAATGGATCAAAAGCTTGAAAACTAAACCCACATACAGGACAAATCCTAATAAGATTGTTGTTTAAGTCTTTCATGATATTTTCTTTTTACAATTTCAATTTTACTTTTAGTTGGAACATTAATTTATTTAATAATTTTTGTTTTGTATTATAACTAGAACTAAATCATTTACATTACAACCAGTTGGCCCTGTTATTAATTCGCATTCATTGTTTTTAAAAAATGTATTTGAATCATTTACCATCAATATGCTTTTTAAATCTATTTTTTTTTGCCGAGTCTTTGTTAATACAAAATTATCAACTAATGCTCCCATAGCACCACTATTTCCTTCAATTCCATCAAAATTTACACTCGTTACTAGAAAATCATAACTAAAGTCTTGGTCTACTAAATGGTTGAGAAAACTTAATAACATTTCTTGATTACGTCCCCCCAAACCTTTACCTTTAATCGTTACTGTTAATTCACCAGTACCAATTAAAACTAATTGGTTAATACTATTTTTTTTAAATGCTTTATCGATTTCCGTAGAGATTATGTTGTACAATGAGATACCAAATTTTTCTGCTTCACCAGTTATTTTATCAGAAAAATAGTTTATCTCATATCCCTGTGATTTTAAAAATTGAGAAATCTTCTCAACAGCAGATTTTACGCTTCCAATTAAATAGTTATCAATATTTTTGAAACACTCATTGCCTGGTTTTGGAGTTTCTAACATGTTTCCAATTAAACCCGCTTCAATGATGTTCTCTACTGATGAGGGAATCTTTTTAAGAAGATCATATTTTCTCAAAATCTCTTTTGCATCATTAAAAGTTGTTGTATCTCCCACAGTAGGTCCAGAAGCTATCGAATCTAAGTTATTTCCTACAACATCTGATATGATAACCGAAATCATTCTTGCTCTACTTGAATCATACAATTTTCGAGCAAGATTGCCTCCTTTAAAGTCAGATATATGTTTTCGAATCGTATTGATTTCATGAATAGAAGCACCACAAGCTAAGAGAAGTGAATTAACGAGCTTTAAATCTTCTAAGCTTATTCCAAATTTTGGTAAAGGTAATAATGCAGATCCACCTCCAGAAATTAAACAAAGAATCAAATCATTCATATTTGACTTTTCAATTATTTCTATCATCTGTTTTGTACCGTTTAATCCGTGTTCGTCTGGAATAGGATGAGACGCATAATTAAATGTAAGTTTACTCATTTTCTCCATTTCAGGTTTCACAGTTCCCTGAGGGACGTTTATTATTCCATCATATTCTAATCCTTTTAATCTAGAAAACATGGTTTCGAGTGTAAATGCCATTTCAGCAGATGCCTTTCCACCACCAATAATATGGATTCTATTATATTTTTTCAAATCGTATTCAGTATTGTCAATATTTAAGATTTGTCCCATAAGTTGTACTGATTTTTTGATAAGATTTTCCGGTTTTACTGCTGCAATCGCTTTTTCAAGAGTTTCCAACCCCAGTTTTCTTAGAGATAATTGGATTTCATCCAAATCAGGGGATAATAATTGGGAGGTATTTTTAAAATATCTCATATTCATTATTAGTTCTCTACACTGTAAAAGTGTAATCCTTTCCTATTTAAATAATTATTTGAATTAAATTTATTATATATCAAATTATGTGCATCTATAATAAGAAGCTATTTTGATATTAAAAAACTGAAATTGTGGAAGTAAAATGACAGATCTTACATATGATCTTGCGATAATTGGTGCTGGACCAGGGGGATACCATGCCGCAATTAGAGCTGCCCAATATGGTGCAAAAGTTGCGTTAATTGAGAAAGATGAGCTAGGGGGAACATGTTTAAATAGAGGCTGCATCCCTACAAAAGCTTTATATGCTTCTGCTCAATTAATTCAAAAAATCAAGGATTTTCAGGAGTTTGGAATAGAAATTAAAGATTATGAATTAAACTTTGAAAAAGCAGTAAAAAGAAAGAATCGAGTTGTTCAGACATTAGTGAACGGTATTGCTACTTTGGAAAGAAGTTGGAAGAATGATATTTATTTTGGACATGGGAAAATAATTGGTGGTAATATTCATTCTGGATTCGAGTTATCTATCCAAGGCAAAGATAACACAACTATTAAATCAAAAAGAGTAATTATTGCGACAGGGTCTTCTCCAGCCTTAATTCCAATCTTTAATATAGATCATGAAAGGATATTAACCAGTGATGATATTTTAGAGCCAAATTTTACAACTATACCAAAACGATTATTAATTATTGGTGCAGGAGTAATTGGTTGTGAGTTTGCCAACATTTTCGCTACCTTTGGATCAAAAGTAATCATGCTAGAATATTTAGCTTCTCCAATTGCTACTGAGGAACCTATGATAGTAAAAGAAATCGTGAAGAAATTTCAAAAATTAGATATCGAAATTCATACAGCTCAAAATGTGTTATCTGTTGAAAATACAGGATCTTTAGTTAAAGTGATAACGGTTTCTTCCTCAATTCCGAGAGATCAAATTGTAAGTGCAGAAGAGTCTATTTTTGAAGCGGATTTATGCTTAGTTTCAATTGGTAGAGTAAAAGACTCCAAAGATCTTGGCCTTGAGAATTTAGGTATTAAAACGGATAGAGGTGCTATTAAATGCGATCCTCACACACTAGAAACATCTGTGAAAGGCATATATGCAATTGGTGATGTTACAGGTGGTTTAATGCTTGCTCACGTTGCATATTATGAAGCTGATATTTCTGTAGCTAACGCTTTAGTCAGTATTGGGGGATTTCCAGTTAAGGGACAAATTGCAGACTATCGAACTGTTCCAGCAGCTATTTTTACTTCACCCATTGTCAGTTCTGTAGGACTTAGGCGGAAATCAGCAAAAGATCGGGGAATAGACTTATTAATGGGACAATTTCCGTATGAGTCTCTTGGAAAAGCCCAATGTTTGGGAGAATTAGAAGGTTTTATTATGACATTAGCAGAAAGAGAGTCCCTCAAAATTGTTGGCGCCTCATGCATAGGATTTGATGCTCCTGAATTAATTGCGGAATTAGCATTAGCTATGAAGAATGGATTAACAATTAATGATGTTAGAAACACAATCCATTGCCATCCTACAATGTCCGAGTTAGTGCTTGAAGGATGTGAGTCAGTAGTAGGAACAGCAATTCATAGGAAGGGAAGACCAATTTATAATAAAAGTAAAGATTAATTAAAAATCTAGAATATGTAAAGGTTAGACAAAAAGGATTATGCTTCGTCAAGTATGTGTAATTAAAGGAAATAAAGCAATTTATCAGAGAGTCTATGGAAATGCTTTAAATATTTCTGAAATTGAAAATCTTTGTTTTAAAATTATGGAGGAAGGAAAAGCAAATTTAGACGAAGCAACTGGATGTTTTGATTACATTAAATATAGAATCGCCTATACCATCAATCATGAACATAATTTAATTTTTCTCTTTATAACTGGATTAACAGATGATTTTTATAGATCAATTAAAATACAATTAACTAATTTTAAAGAACAATTTATTAATTGGTATAGTGAGGAATTAAAACATACAGATATTAAAAATTTGAATTACAAAAGAATGAATATAATTCTTGATGAATTACATACCCATTTAAAACCAAAAATAGCACTTGTTGGCTTTGCAGGGGTTGGTAAAACAACCATTAAAAAGCTTATAAAATTGGATGAAATTCCTCTTCAGCATGTTCCAACGATTACGGGGGAGATAGCTACCATTAAAATAGGGAGGTTATTCTTTAAACTGTTTGATTTTGCTGGACAAGAACAATTCAAATTTCTTTGGAAGAGTTTCATAAAAGAAAGCGATGCTGTACTTATTGTCACTGATTCTACAGTTGAAAATGTCGAAGAAAGTAAATTTTTTATAGATTTAAAAAGTAGAGAAGTTCCTTATGCCCGAGCAGCTATTATTGGAAATAAACAAGATTTATCCAATACTATGAGTATAGATAAAATTGAAGCTATAACAGGTATAAGAACATATCCAATGATAGCTAATAGGAAGGAAAACCGGAATAAAATGATACGAATTATTGCCGATGTTTTGGACATGAGTACCGCAGATTCCCCTTTACTCAAAGAATTGTTTGAAAGTACTGATTTAAGTTCTGAAACCTTATTTGGGAAAGATGACACGCCCCTCCCTCAAATAAATTCAAGTATTATAAGTGAGGATGCTTCTGTAGATTTAACTCAAAATGAAGAAAATTTAGTTGAAAAAACCGTAGAAGTAAAAAGTACAAAAGAACAAGTTGATGAAATTATTACAAAGAGCGTTGATCAAAAACCAATGCTTATTACGAAAGGTCGGTGGAAAAAACAGAGACTTGATACTCCTATTATAGATGGCTTAATAAATGCTGAATTATATAAAGAAATTGTAAACTCCGATTCTTTTACCTTAAATGAAGCATTAAGTATTTTATTTACTATAATTAACTGCGTTTATCTTACAAAAACTAAACCTAAGGAATATCCGAAGTTTAGCTCTTTTTTATCTTCATATAATATGGATGTTTTTGATACAAAAAAAATCAATATTATTAAAAAATTTTATTTAAGAATTATCAATTCAATTTAAAAATTATAATCTAATAATAGAAATCCTAATTACCGGATTATATATTTAACTTGAAATGAAGACAACTTTCCATCTTTTATTTCTATCTCCCTATATGCACCTGCTGTTTCTGGATTCTTATAGCCACCCAGTCCTAAAGCGGGAGTTTGGACTACAAATGGCCCATGTTGCTCAATGCTTTTTGCATCTGTATAGAGTTCAGAATAAAGATCATAGAATACAGCAGCTGGATTTTCAATCTTCTTTAGACTGAATGGAGGAGAATCATACACTTTTGATTTTGTTTTAGGGTCTTCTAATCTAAATTCCTTTAGAGAGTGTGTATGCCCTGATAGGGTTAAAGTAGAATGATCTTTACAGAATTTCACAAGCTTTTCCCAATTAGACGATACAGTTCCATATTTAACATTAAAGACATTATCAAGCCTAGCTTTACTTGATGGTTGTCCAAGTTTCTTTAAAATGGATTCCTTAAAATCGTTTAGTTTTTCTTTTATAAATCTTTCTCCTTTTTTCTCAAAAAGCTTAATACTAAACTTTTTTTCGCCAGTATTTATGGGTGGACCATGTAAGAATAAGAATACGTTCGATCGCTCTTTAATTTTATGATTTATGAGATTCTCTAAATATTTTATTTGTTTCATCAGAAGACCAGTTACAGAGGGGTGACCAGTTATTAAATCTCGAAAATTTTTAAAAGAATCTGATCCAGTATTTAGGAATATAAAGTTATTATCTCCAAGTGTTAGAGAGAAATCCAGTGAGGAATTTATTTCAGACAAATAGCCTTTTAAAGCATTAGTTGATTTGACCAATGCTGTAATGGGAGAAGCAGAGAATAATTCATTTAAGGCTAGAGCTTCAGCCGCATTTAAGCCTATTTTCGTATACATCTCTGCCCACGTGATATCATAATGATACGGTCTATAATCATGATTACCTATGGTCGTAAAGATAGGGCAGAGCAATTCTTCCCCTTTTATCACTCCCTTAATGCCTTTATTGATATTAGAATTGAGAGTTATATTTTTAAAAACTTGCCAATTGCTTTCTTCATATTTAAATTCATTTAACTCTCGAACTTTCTTTGTAAATCTACTTAAAACGGTATAATCGACAAGATCTCCTGTCAAAACAATAAAATCCAACTCATTATTAAAGACCTTTCTGTTGGCTAATTTGATAAATTTCCTAAATTGATTATTTGGATTAATTAAGCGTTTTCTTAAAGGTATTTTTATATCATCTAGAGAGTCTTCTTCTTTATGTTTGATTTTTCTTTTAATCTTTAACTTTTTAGCAGCAGTTTCTAAAAAATCATCTACATTCTTCTTAATTGAAGATTCAGTCCAATTTTTAATTACATCATATATCTTATCATTTCTTTCAGCTAAATGCAAGTCGGTAGCGTGGACAAATTTGAAGTTTTTCCAATCTTGCTTTGAGATCACTATCGAATGAAAGTTTATATTCACTTCCGTGATAGAAAGGTCAAACATAATAAAATTTCTGGATTTAAGAAATTTTTTTACTTCCTTACTTACTTTGAATTCAATAA
>JBHLRJ010000103.1:0-15166 GCA_048882645.1 Candidatus Thorarchaeota archaeon | reverse complement strand
TGTCGTATTCCCGAGAATCTTCTTATTAACTGCTCCATCTAACGAATAACTTTGCCAATCTGGACTAAAGTTTGCATTTAAGCAAACTTAAGATTCCTTCAGGAGGAAAAAAGTTAACTCTTTATTTCATGTCAACAATTTGACCTGGTGAAAAAAAAGAAAAATTAACTGTGAATGATGGAAACCAAGTTGATGATATTAAGAGTACCTTAGGTAATTTGTACGGCCTTGATCCTAATGATTTTCACTTATCCTCAGGTGGAGTAACTATGGATGAAACTAGAACTTTAAGGGATTATGACGTAAATAATGGTGACGATATACTTTTAATCCCTGCAAGTACTGCCGGTTAAAAATCTAATTTCTTTTTTTTTTATTTTTATCCGCTTTCATTTTTACATTACAATATGTTGTATCAGTAGTTGCTGTAGTTATACATCCATTACAATTTGTAAAGAGAGGGGGTGTTATATCACCATTTTTCCAGCGATATGGAAGATTTGGTTCATAAATTAAGGGTCTACTTAAAGCTATAAAATCAGTTATATTATCGTTAAGAAAACTTTCCATGATTTATGGATCTCTGACTCCACCTTGAAGAATTATTGGTCGACCTTTCATTATTGGTTTCAACTTCAGGACATTCTGATGAAAGGTATATTAAAATGTTTTTAAAAATATAAAAATCATAAAAAATCTATTGATTTTCGAATAGTGTTTTGAGGTAATTATTGATACATTTGTAAAAATTCCACAGTTGCGTTGATTTGAATTAAAGATGCAATTTTTATACTCATTTACATTTTATATCAAGAATTATTAAATTTTTTTCAAGAATACTATTGGTAACATGAGTAATTTTCTAGCCAAATTAATAAATAATGTTTCAGGTGGGATTTACGGCTTACTTTCAATTTTGTTTGGAATAATAGGGGATGTTGTTGCAATAAGACTATATCCGGGATATGACTTCACAAAGAGTGCCGTAAGCACGTTATGTAGAGGACCTGGATGGCTTTTCTTTCAATCAGGAACTGTTCTTTCAGGATTATTCGCAGTTTTTTTTTTGATTTCTCTGAGTAGGAGTTTTAATGAAAAGGAAGTTGGTAAGAAATTCAACCGAATGACAATTTTTGTAGCACTTATTTCATGCACAACATTTATCGGTTTAGGTTTTTTTTGTGGCTCTAATCCAATTGTCGCACTAATTCATGGTACTTGTGCGGTTATCACTTGGATATCAGGTATTATTTATATTACTAGTTTTAACATTTTAATGAATAGAGATTCCCAATATTCGAATTTCCTTGTCTATATTGGATTTTTAACATCATTTATACTGTTTTCAATGATAGTTTTATTTTTCTTACACTTTTTTCCCGATTTAAGATTTCTGATGTTTGTTTTGCCAACAATTGAGTGGCTAAATACCATTTCTCTAATAATTTGGTATTTTGTTATTTCCACATATATGATCTTCAAAAAGATCTAAAATTATCTTTGTTAATTTTATCTTAGGGAAAATGATTAAGGAAATTTTATTTAAGGTATATAATTTAGGCATTGTAATATGATGAAAACGAATGAAATTTTTGACAAAATGTTTGAAAAAATACCTGGATACCTGTTTGGTTTATTTGCGTTTTTGATTGGAATCTTAGGTGATGCATTGGCTTTAATATTCTCCCCAGATTATGTAATGTGGAGATACTCTGTAAGCTTGTTAGGTCATAAAACAGGTGGACCGTTTTTAAGAGTAGGATTGATAGTTTCTAATATTCTAGCTATTCCATTCATAATATATCTTGGAAGAGTAATAAAAGATGAAGAGGGGAATGAACTCATCAGAAAACTCGCAATAGGTAGTGGATTCGTAACTTCAATCAGTGCTATATTTACTGGGATGTTTTCAGGTGATATAAACATTGTAATTCCTTTTCTTAGTGATGTACATGGTTTTTTTGCTTTTGTAAGTTGGTTTAGTGCAGCTATAATGTTTGCATTTTTTAGTTATTTAATGGCAAAGAATTCAAAATTTTCAAAAAACATAAGATATTTCGGGTATCTTGTAAGTGGGATAATTATATTTTATTTAATCCCATTTATTATTACTAACATTTGTAATGCTCTCCCAGAGCTTTGTTATACCTTTGGAAGATTTTTAGTTGTCTATGTTAATGCATCTTTAGAGTGGCTTGTTATTTTTTCCATAACAACATGGTATTTAGCAAATTCAATCTATATCAAACACAAAAAATTATAACGTATATAAGAATATTTAAAATTCAATAAGCTTTTCATTTTTTTACGTGAAGTGCCATGATCGATATAAATTTTGAAAAAAACATTAGATTAGGAAAGATTGATGCGTTATTAATTATTGATGTTCAAAATGATTTTATTCCCGGAGGTTCATTACCTGTGGAGGAAGGGGATCTTATCATAAAAGATATCAATAAAATTATTAAAAAATTCAAAAAAAAAGAGGGACATATTGTCCTTACTCAAGATTGGCATCCACCAAATCATTTATCTTTTGCAAGCAATCATCCTGGAACTAAACCAGGAGACGAATTCACTTCTCAAGATGGAGCAATAGGCCCCGTTTTATGGACAGACCATTGTGTTCAAAATACAAAGGGAGCACAGTTTCATAAGGATTTAAATGCAAAATTAGCAGATAAAATAATCCAAAAAGGAATGAATCCTAATGTGGATAGCTATTCTGGTTTCCAAGATAATGACAAGAAATCAGAAACAGGTCTAAGGAAATATTTAAATTCGGTGAATATTAAGCGCATTTTCGTATGTGGGTTAGCTTTAGATTATTGCTGTTATTTCACAGCGATGGATGGAGCCGATTTTGGATTTGATGTGTATTTCTTAGTTGATCAAACACGTGGTATTGATTTACCAGAGGGAAATGTTAATGCTGCCTTAAATAATATGAAAGCTAAGGGAATAAAATTTGCAAATAAAGCAAGTTTTAAATAAATAATAAAAATTTTTTTAGATCTTACTTTTAACACTATAATGAAAAAAAAATTCCCCTTTAAGTCAATTTTAATAGTTTGTAGCGTAAACACAGCTCGAAGCCGTATGGCAGAGGGATTTTTGAAAGATTATTTTTCCAGAAATAACCTTAACATAGAAGTTAAATCTGGTGGTATCTCCTCTCATGCAAGAGATGGTATGCTTATTTCAATGGATGCAAAATTAGCAATGAACGAAATCGGAATTAACTTATCTGATACATCTTTATCAGTTGATTTAAAAAAAAGACCAGAATTAATTGAAAATGCAGACCTCATTTTGACCTTAACAGAGAAACACAAAAAAGAAGTATATAATATTTTAGAAAAAGATAATAAGCTAATATATACTATAAAAGAATTTGGAGGATCTAATGGAGATATTGAAGATCCCAGCATGAGTGAACTTGAAGGATTCAGAAAAGCAAGAGATGAAATTATTGATTATTTGATGAAGGGAATAAAAAAGTATTCAATTTAAGAAAATGATAGAATATATTATCATCGCTATTATTCAAGGTATCTTAGAATGGCTTCCGATTTCTTCATCAGGTCAAGTGATAATTGTTTCTACGAACTTCTTTGGTATCCCCCCTGAAAACGCCTATAGTCTCTCAATATGGCTGCACTTAGGTACAACTTTGGCAGTTCTACTAAGATTTAGAGGAGATTTCATAAAGGTTATTAAAACGTTTTTTCAGAAAGAATTGGTTGCAGATGATTTAAATATCAAGAAAAGAAATTGGATATTTTACGCAACTATAGGTACTGCTATCACCGCTCTGCCTTTATATTTCATATTTAAAATTGTTTTTTTAGACATTTTTACAGCTTTTCAAGGAGATATAATAACTCTCCTCATATCTGGTCTATTAATCATAACGGGGGCAATTCTTCTAAAGACTAGGAAAATTTATGGAAATAAAATTATAGGAAACGTTTCTAATAATAAGATAAGGAAAGAAAGTTTTCTATCTGGTTTGGTTCAGGGGACTTCAATATTACCGGGCATTTCACGTTCTGGGGTAACTGTTTCAGCAATTCTCATAGAAAAGTATGAACAAGATAGTGCTCTAAGATTAAGCTTTTTAATGTCTGTTCCTGTAGCAATAGCTTCTATAATTGTTGACACTATTTTTGGGAATGGATCAGTTTTTGGGATTTTAGACTCCGTTACTATAATTATGACATCTCTGATTAGTTTTCTCTTTGGTTATTTAACAATAGAATTACTTCTTAGAGTCGCAAAAAAAATAAACTTTGGATATTTTTGTATTATATATGGGGTAATTGCTTACCTAATTATAATCCCTTTTACAGTTATCTCTTAGAGTGCCAGAATATAGCTCTCAAGATAACGTTTTAATTCTATTTGGATATTAGGAATACCTCTAAATCCCGGGAAATCATTCAAGTCAATAAGGTAGAATCGATCTTTATTCAAAGATTTAACCAGATCAAATCCGAAGATTTTAAGTTCCAACTCTTTTGATAAGATTCGAGCTAATTGTATAATTTCATCTGAAATTTCATATTCTTTTCGTTGAATTTTATTTACTTTGATCTTATCTGGTTTTTCCCTCATAAATATATATATTGGGTTCTCTCTTTCAATGCCAAAAACTTTATCTCCAATTATGTAAACTTTTCTTTCTAATCCATCACATTCAATAAATTTTTGAATATATACATCATAGAAAGTGAATTGTCTGTACTTCTCCAGGAAGATGTCAACTTCACTAATGTTATTAACAAGGAAGTTAAATCGATTGTATTTGTCATGTTGGTTATGGCTTTTTATGACTATTGGTAGCTTATTTAAAGCCCATTTTTTAAAATTCTTAACATTTCGTACACTGTTATTCCATGAATCAGGCAAAGAAAATTTTTTCCGAATCTGTGGATTATTTTTAAATGCTTTACGTAAAGCATAATCTAATGCAATCTTGTTTTTACATAATAGAACTGTATCTACATCATGTAAAGTAGGAATATTATTAAGCTTAGCAAAGTGCAATAAATCAATTGAACATTCATTACGGACTTTTACAATTATTAGATCGGCTTCCTTTAATTGTTTAGGCATATTAGAAAGCCTAAAATATTTCTTTGTTGGATCGTGAGTAATCAATTCGAATTCTTTACTCTTTTTTAATTTGTCAATAAGATCGACGAGTACCTCATGATTTTGAACAACTGAAAAAACTACTTTTTTGACCATGCTCATCATTAAAAAAGTATTTAAAACTATATCTTTAACCAAATAATACAAAAAATTAAAAAAAATTTTATATTAAGAATTTTAGTATTTTTTTCTTCTGTTTTTTAACAGAATCACACAAATCACACAAATTTCACGGAAAATTAGCATATGAAATAAAGAAAACTTACTCGAGAGTCTTTTTGCAAATTGCTTTTTTTTATTTCGAATTGAAAAAGTTAAAAATATATTTTTTAAATTTCAAAACCTAAAATAAAATAATGTTTATTCTCTGGATTAAGCTCGAGTGTAAATAAATGAGTAGACAAGAAAAAACTTTTAATAAATTTTTACGTAATCAGATTCTTTTGATAGGAATGCTATTAGCAGGCGAAACGACTTTTGGGTTTTTCGAGCAAAATTATTTAAATACCTATTTAGAACAAGTATTACATTTAGTTCCACTTTTCATATCCTTAATGGTAAGTCTTTCTGCGGTTGTAGGACTAATAACAAATCTTATTTGGGGCATAATCAGTGACAATACTAGAAGTAAATATGGAAGACGCCGACCTTTTTTACTTTTAGGGATAATAGCAGGTATAACGATGATATTTTTCCCGTATTCAATTAATCTTTCTGGTGGAAATATTTTGCTAGCCTACATCATCTGTCTTATTTTAGATGTAATTATTATTGGAATTACTTCAAATGCGTATTTTGTAGCTGAAAGAGCTTTAATTCCTGACATTGTAGAATCTGAAAAGAGAGGAAGAGCAAACGGAATGGTAAATATTGTAGGATATGTTGGACTAATATTTGCAGCTATTACTTTTCTTGTTGCAGATATGGTCTATGGAGTGGCTAATTCGGAAGGTACTGTTATTGGACAGCCTGGACATATCTTTACTCTTACTATAGGAGGTATAAGTATCAGTCTTGCTGGAATTATAGGATTTTTATTGATTAAAGAGGAACCGGTAGATAACCTCCCACCAAAAAAAGAATTTTTCGGAGAATTGAAAGGCATCCTTAATGTAAAAAAATTTAGAGAAAATAAAGAATTCTTTAAAATAGTTCTTGCTCTTACGGTATATCGAACTGGAATATCAACGATATTGCCATTTCTATTTATCTGGATATTTGCTTTGGGATTATCAACAATAGAACTACTATTAGTTATGCTATTTTCTTTCACTCTACTGTTCATTATGACATCGATACTTGGTAAGCTAGCGGATAAACATGGTCGTAGAAGATATATAATTCTTTCAATAATAATTATCTCTGCTACAACTGTTTTTATTCCATTTGGCAAGCTATACTCAAATAAAAATTTGATTTTAGTGTTAGTATTGTTTCCAATTGTGCTTATTGGTATATTAGGGCTTGAAACGCCAATAAAAGCTTGGTCTCAAGATTTACTGCCAGAGTATGAAAGAGGAAAATTCCTTGGATTATTGAATATAATATATACAATCTCACAAGTAATTGGATCCTTTGTAGGGGGGTTAATCGCAACTTATATGATAATAGAAGGTTTTATTCCAGAATCTTTTGTTTTCATGTTCGCTCCGATATTCTTTATAGCATCAATACCACTCTTTCTCAGAGTTAAGGAAACTTTACAAAGGTAATAATATATTATTTTTTCTAACTTTTCTGAGGATTTCCGATGTTTGAATTATTCAAATTAATGTAATAACAGTTAGAAGGCATTTTAAGAATATTAATAAATTTAATAAAAAAAAGCTATACTACATAACTCATATTAAAAATTTAAATACTAGAAAGTTATATAACAAAATAACATGGCTAATAAAATTAATTGTGCCATTGTGGGAGTGGGGGACGTCGCGAGTGCATTGGTTCAAGGAGTTGAACATTATAAAAAAAATCCGGAAAACATTATAGGAATTTTACCAGAAATCTCCCAATACAGCATTAATGATATTAATTTCGTCCTTGGAATTGATGTTAATTCTGGTAAAGTAGGTAAAGATTTAAGTGAAGCCATCTTTGCTGAGCCAAATTGTAATAAAAAACTTTTTACTCCAGATTTCTTAAATGCCCCAGTGATTAAAGGTCCAATAATGGATGGCTTAGATAGTAATATCAAAAATATAATACCAACAGATCCTAACCAATTACCTGCTAATATTTCTCATGAATTAAAGACCAGAAGCGTAGATGTTACAATAATTTTATTGCCCACGGGAGCACATAAGGCTGTAAATTTCTATGCTTTTAATGCGTTGGAAGCAGGATCATGTGTTGTAAATGGCATGCCCTCACCTGTTGTTGGGGATCCTGAATTAGTAAAAAAAGCGGAAGCTTCACGGCTAAGTTTAATTGGAGATGATGTAAAATCTCAAATTGGGGCCACTATTATCCATCGATCTTTAGCGAATCTTTTTCCAATGAGAGGGGCTGTTTTAGACAGAACAATCCAGTTGGATTGGGGGGGTTGTAGTGATTTCTTAAATCTAGTAACACCTATGCCTTCTGGAGAGCTAAGGTACGAACAAGGAAAAAGGCAATCAAAAACTAATGCTGTAATCGCTAAGCTCCAAAATAAAGACAAAGTGGAGTGCCAAATCTCTGCAGTTGATTATATCCCGTTTCTAAATAATCAAAAGGAAGCCTATATGAGACTGGAAGGCCGAATTTTTAATGGAGCCAAGGTGAGAATAGATGTTACTATGTTTGTTGAGGATGGAAACAATTCTGCAGGAATAATAGCAGATTGTATTCGAGTAAGCAAAATTGCAAAAGATAGAGAAATTGGAGGAATACTTCATTCTGCATGTTCTTTTTTTACTAAAAATCCTCCTGAACAATTAGAAGATTATATAGCTAAAAAGAGACTTATTGAGTTTATCGAAGGTACGAGAACTTCCTAAATCGGTTATTTAATAATTATTTAATTTAACATTAAGCTTTTACAGGAATTTTCAAGAATTGTTGTTGCATAACAAGAGTGTTATAGATATAATCAGAAATAAGACTCACGGCTTCTGGTATGCTTCTAAAACTTGGAAAATCATTAACATCTACAATATAGGGATTACCTTCTTTGTTGATAACATAATCAATTCCAAAAATAGGCATATTTAACTTTCTCCCAAAACGCAAGATCCGTCTTTTCAGTTGTTTTTCTATTGGGACACGAATATGTATTAAGTCTAAGGGGGATAAGGATCTAGTATCTTGTAATCGATTGTGAGATGTTATTGATACAGCCCATCTACCGATTACATAAATTTTATAGACAAAATCGAGTTTTCCTAAATATTCTTGAAAAAATAATGTATGTTTTTCATATTCATTTGTTAATTTCTCAAATTGATTTAAATTCTTAGAAATACCGATAATCCTATCATTCTTTGGCAGATCTGGAATATTGTGAGTATCTTGCTTTATGATAATGCATCTCCCCTTCTCACAAGATTCATAAGCATCGTAATAGGAGTTATACATATGAGGAATATTCAATTTCTTACAGTTTTGCTTAATAAACTCAAATGTATTTTGTCTACTTTCACAGGTTTTAACAGCATTTACGCTGTTTAATAGGGGGATGTTTGGAGCATATGACCTTATTGCATCGTAGATCTCTTGGTTAGATTTTTCTGATAATAATTTTAAAATTATAAGTGAGATTGGATACCTTTTTAACTTTTTTTTAAAATGTTTGATATTAAAGGTGTTATAATCTTTCTTTAAAAGATTAACAACGGAGATATTATAGTTCATATTACAGAATCTTTTGATCTCACTAAAGATTTCAAGATCACGTTTACAAATAGCGCCAATATAAATTCTATTGAGCTTATTTGACACAGAAAAATCCCTATTATTTTGATAAAGTATGAGTAATTAAAGGTATATAAAGGTATGGTTTATGAGTAAATATTAGGAGATGATTTTTACCCACATGTTAAGTTTATTTATATTAGATTAATTTTTTTATTTATTATTAACTAAGTTATAATTTAAGACATCTTAGGGTTTTTCTTGAAGATTGTTGGAATTATTATTGATCAGTATCACCTAACTTACAAGGTTACTGATCTCTTAAATTATCTAAAGTCTAAAGCAAAAGTGAATCTATATATTGAAGAATCGTATCTTTTAAAAAGTACTACTTATGATTTTGAAGAAGATGTCTTTTTTGTCAAAGGGAAAGGTAATTTAATCTTAAGTCTAGTGAAATTAATAGAGGAAACAACATCAATCCCAATAATAAATTCCTATAAAGCAATTTGTTTAGCTATCAATAGGTTCTTAAATAGCACATACTTAAGAAAAGCGGGAATTCCTGTACCAGATTTTTCACTAAATCCAAAAAAGTCTTTACCTCCTTTTAAAGATTACATAATCAAAAATATAATTGATCAAAAAAATTACAAATTTAATCCCGTAATTAAAAGAGAGAATGGACACCTAAAGGTTGCCGATGAAAGGGCATTGAATGAAGCTGATGAGAATAGTGAAAGTTTTAATTATTTTTATTATCAGAAATTCATCCAAAGCAAATGGGAATATAAAATTTACGGCATTGGAGAAAATATTTATTTTTATAAACAAATCCCCGTTTTAATCGACCAAAATAAAATGGAATCAAGACAAAAAATAAAAAAGATTCCAGAATTAGAGGAATATTGTTTAAAAGCTATGGAAGTAACAGGATTAAAAGTTACTTCATTGGACTTTCAAAAGTCAAAAGATAATCAATTTTTCTTAACCGATATAAATAGTACTCCCAATTTTAATTATATTAAAGATGGTCATAAAGTTGTTGGAGATTTTTTATTGGAACAGACAAAAAGATAAGGAGAGAGAAAATCGATGAAAATTGGTATATTATCAAAAAGGACAACAATTTTAACAGGAGATATGAAGCAATATTTTGAAAATAAAAATTTTAAAGTTGAGATCTACACACATAAGAGTCTTATTATTAATAAAAATCTCCTTAATAATGACTTCTATATATTAAAATCCAAGAATCTTTTTTTTCTTTATGCCGGATTTTTTTTAGAAGCAAATGGAATTCCAGTAATCCCAAATCCTCAAGATTCTTTTATTCAAAAAAATAGAGTTCATTCACATTTTCATTTAAGAAGAATCGGTTTATTAACCCCTGATATTTATCTAGGAGCCCCAAAAACTCTTAAAGAACAATTAAAACCAGATATCTTTCCTTTAATTTTAAAACCGATACTAGGATCAAGTAGTAAAGGTGTTAAAATCATTAATTCATCTGAGGAATTAGAATCACTTAATCAAGATACGCTGTATTTGGAAAAATTTATCAGAGGTACACATTATACAGTATATTTCATAGATAACCATATTTGCACCCTAATTAAAGCTCCATTAGTCAATGAGCATGTGGATATGGAAAAAGTAGATACACCTTACGATATTAGGAGAGTAATTACAAAATGGAGATACTCTTTTTTAAATAGACAGTTGTTTGGTCATTTGGATATTGTTAGAGAAGAATCCAGTCGAAAATTATATGTTGTCGACCCTGGTTCTTTCCCAGAATTTTCAAATTGGAAATGCAGAATTTTACCTGTAAAAAATATTTGTAACTTAATATTATATCAAGCAGAAGAATTAATGAATAAGCATAATAATTAAAAATTACTTTCATTAATACTTGAAGGTATGAATGCTCAAGAAGATTTATCGAAATCAAAGATATACGGAAAAAAACAGAAAGTTAAATTATACAAAATCAAACACTTCATTTTTGATTTTGGGGGAGTATTAATAGAGAAAACATTTGTTCTTAAAAATTTGCTGGATATGATTGAATCTGATCTAAATATAATAATTCCTCGAATGGAAAACTCCTATATTAGAAAAATCAAACGTAGTTTAACTTCTGGAAGAATCTCCTCTCGAGAATTTTTAGAAAAATTATTTGAAAAGTTTTATTATCCTTTTCAGAAAAAGAATGGTACTCTACCACCCAAAAGGATTAATGTAGAATACTATATTGAGTTATGGTTCGATCTTTATTCTCAAGTGGCACATGTGTCTTCAGACATGGCAGAAATAATTGGAAGATTACATCAAGCAGGATACATTGTTAGTTTAATGTCAAATACTCATGATATTCATGTAAAGTCTAATATGTTGAGGGGGTTTTATGATATCTTTGATCATGTTTTCCTATCAAATGAAATTGGTTTAATTAAACCGGATATGGAGAAATACAAATTTGTTATTAATAAGTTAGAAACAAAACCAAAAAATTGCATCTTTATTGATGATAAAATACGAAACTTGGTTCCAGCAAGGGAATTAGGAATTATAGTTATCAGATTTGAGTCATTTGAAAAACTTAAGAAAAATCTAAATGATTTAGGAATAGGAAAAATCAATAAAGATACTCGCAACGAAATAAGGCGGAAGTACAAAAAATACAAGAAATCAAAAAAGGAATACAAACAAGCGAAGAAAGAGTACAAGAAAGCTAAAAAAGAATATTTAAATAAGAAAAGGAAACCATTGAAAAGGAAATTAGAATTTCAACGAAAAAGAAATATATATAATAAAAAGAGAATGGAATACAAAAAAGAACGTGAAAGGAAAAACAGAGAATTAGTATCTAATATTAGAATTACATAAAGGCAAAATTACTCTTTACTTTAATTTATTCTTCCGTATCTTCTTTATCTTGTTCTTCTTTATTGAATTCTTCTATTTTTTGCATAACTGAATCTGAAGGTGTTGGAGGCAAAGAAACTTTTTCATATACTTCAATAAATTTTACATCATCAATATCGTCTGACATATGAGTTTGTAAGTCCATTGCTAATCCAAATTTAAAATACGTTAAATTTTGAAAAAGGAAAATCTTCGGAATTGTAATCTCAATTGTCTTTTCTTTTTCATTATAATTAATTTCAAATTCAGAAACATTTTCTTTAGGAATTCCTTTATTAATCATGAAATACTCAATTTTCTCATTGAAATTCTCTATTTTATCAATAATTTCTAAATTATAATCGAGAGCTTGTCCTGCTAAAGGATGATTATAGTCAATGATGACTCTTCCCTGTAAAACATTAGTTATAACGCCTCTTTGTCCTTTTTTATTCACAAAATCTTTTCCAATTTCAGGATTTTTACCTTCATTTAGTCTTCCAAACTTCGCGATACCTATTCTCTCAATTTTTTGAGGATCTCGTTTACCATATGCTTTTGTTGGAGGAATCCTGACAGATTTTTTTTCAAAGTATTTCATTTCTTTTACTGTTTCTGTGAGTCCTTCATTTAAAAATCCGGTTTTACCGATAATAACAAACTCAGGAGTATAAATTCCTTGATTAGCTTTATTTTCATCAAATATCCCTGCTTTTTTTGCATCTTCTTCAGATGATACTCTAAAAATTGTACCTTTTTGAGTCCGACCTGTTATTTTAATTAATACAAAATCTCCCTCTTCAACGGACTTCCCTTGTAATTTTGCTTGCTTCTCTTTTAATTTATTGATCTCCTCCTGAACCATTTTCTCTGTTTTATCATCTTCTGAAATAACGGATTTCTCTTCTCCTGAAGGTTCCAATTTACTACTATCGGAGGTAAATAATAACTCCTTAGCATTATCGATTATCTTTTCTGCAGTAGCTTTTCCGATTCCTTTCAATTCAATTAGATCTTCTACTTTAGCTTCTGCCAATTTTTCTATGGAATCAATACCCGCTTCTTTTAGAACGTCTATTTTTTTCCCAAGACCTTTTACATCACTTAGTTCTAGAGACATGGTGAATCATTAATATAAGTTTTAAGAGGTAGTGTGGTAAAATGTTTAGTTGTACAATATTTGATTACTTATAGATTTTTCTAAATCATAGAACTGTTTAAGACACTGGTCTCCAAAGAATACCAAGCTTATCAGCATAATTTCTAACTGATTGCATCTCTTCTGAAGAGGGTCTCCTATTTATTTCGGAATATTGATAAGCCTTATATTGAGGTCTATATTGACCCATTATATTCACAACTGCTTTTGGAAGTTCTTTAGCGATATAATCTAAAATAGGTTTAGAACAGCATTCAATATGGTTTGGCATAACTAAGTGTCTAATACAAATTTCTCCACTTCCCTTATCATGAACTCTTTTATGATTTCTTGAAACAATGTCAAAATACTTATCAATTCCAGACAATCTTTTCGCACATTTATTATTTCCATATTTGAAATCAGGCAACCAAAAATCTATAAAGTCAATAATTAATGATAATGATTTTTCTGTTAAAAAGAAGTTCGAATTCCATAATTGACAGATATTAGATTGTTGATAGTTTAAACTACCAATAATCGTATGTATATTTGGGATTGGATCCCCTCCAACATAATTAATATTTATTGCTCCTTTATTTACTAATTTCTCAGCTATCGTTGCTAATTCTTTAGATGATGTTTTTTGAGCGATTTCTTCAAGATCTCTTTTACCTTTCCAAGCTTGTGATATATCATAATTTTGACAGAAAACACACCCAAAATTACATCCTTGAAAAAAAATTGTACCACTAGGAATTAAGACACTCTCTTCACCCATATGCAGAAAGGCCGATGAAACAAAAGTGTCTTGAGAGATTAAACAAAATCCCTTCTCTCCGTCTATTCTATTTACCTCACATTGACGTTCACAGAAAATGCATTTTTCAAGATATCTATTTGCAAGATGCTCTGCTAGATGGATATATGATTTCGGAGTATCCCTTCGATCTTTAATCTGATCGACATCATTTAAAAGTTCATTAAACTCTATTGATTTTTCATTTAGAAATACTTCCAATTCCTCTATAGTATTATTGGGAGTAAATTCACACTCAATGCTTTTTGCAATTATATATCGTGCAGGTTGAGTTCCATCAATGATTCCTTTATATTTGGGATATCTTTCAAGAATATCTTCATTTTTCCAAACAGATTCAGAATCAGGACGAAGAAGTCTAAAAACCATAATAAATTTAGTTTTAATTATTTAACTACACTTCAAAAGAGAGCCATTCGATAATATTTGATAAGAATTTTAAGTTATCACCAGCATCAATTCCAAAATCATTCTCTTCAATCAACCAATCTGAAGAACCGACACAAACACTTCTTCCATTATAGAATTCAGAAACAACACAAACCGGTACAGAACCAAGTGCTCCAATATCATCGTCTGCATAGTATTTAAATTCTGCTTTTTCAGATGTTACAATTATATCTTCAACATCTTCCTCCGTTAATGTAAAAAATGTACAATTTGGAAGTACTAGCTCTGTAATTCCTTCAGTAATGGGGTGATTAAATAATTCTGTAATAAGGATGTTGTTTTTTTTTACTAAGAAGTTTGAAGTTGCTTCCTGGATAATTCCATTCCAATATCTACGGACTCCTGTTATCTTATATAGTACTCTAATAGACCCTTTCTTCATAGGGATATCTTTATCTCCTCCAGCTCCGCTAGTTAGTAAAAATCCTCCACCTTCCCCAATAAATTTTTTGATTGCTATTAATTCTTCTTGTGTGAATTTATCTTTCTTCCCATCTTTAGTGTGTTGAATATTTCCCATAAAAAGAATATCAAAATCTTCTAGCATATCGAAATCTATTGGACCTTCGTTCTTATCAATATAATCTATATCATAATCGTCTTCCCCTAAACTAAATTCAGGAAATTCTTCTAAATTCTCGTTATGGGATAAATCAATTAATATTTTATAGCTCAATCTAACGTCACTCCTAGAATCAATTTTATCTCAATCGATGTATGTTTTATCATTAAATCTTTGAACATGAACGGTGTCTTTCGATTTTAAGATACTATAATTTACTTGTATAAACGTAAGTACTTTTTATAAAGTTTTTCTATTTAATTTCTAATTCTTAATTCTCTCTTATAAATTTTATTGA
>JBHLRJ010000102.1:0-15172 GCA_048882645.1 Candidatus Thorarchaeota archaeon | reverse complement strand
GGACACACGGTCGTATTTCTAAACAAATGAAATTCAATCAAGGTGTCGCTCAAAATGGGATGTTTTTTCAAATTGGGGATCTTGGCACTCCTATGCCTTTTATGTTATTAATCTCTGCTATGAAACGCCCAAAGGAAGATGCGAAGGTAATATTAGCTGGATTTGGTGATGGTGCAGATGCACTATTAATGCATGTTCAAGATAGAAAGGCTCTGAGAGAATTATCAAAAAATCATTTGGGTGTATCGGGTCATCAAAAATCAATGAAAATATTAGATAATTATACAGTATATATCGAAAGTAGAAGGTTACTTAATAGGGATCGATATATTCGAAAAAGCTCTGCGGTGACTATGTGGCGTGAAACTCCTACAGTCTACAAAATGTATGGTAATAGATGTAAAAATTGTGGGACTGTTCAGTATCCAACCACATTTCGGTCTTGTATTGTCTGTAGAGCTGATGATCAAATGGAACTTGTAAAACTTGCTCTAAAAGGAACGATTTTTACTTATACCCTTGATCACTTAGTTGGAGGTAATTATACAGATACACCTGTACCTCGATGTGTAATTGATTTAGATGGTGGCGGTCGTGTTTTATTAAATATGACCGAGATAGAAAATCCTGAAGAAAATGTAAAAATTGGCATGGAAGTTGAACTAACCTTTAGAAAAGAACATGAAGGAGCAGATTTTAAAAACTATTATTGGAAATGTCGACCCGTAAGAGGGAGATTATAAGGAGGAATGAAAAGATGGTAGTAAAAGGAATTAAAGATAAGGTTGCCATTATTGGTTGTGATGCCTCTAAATATGGAGAATTATGGGATAAAGGTAGGGAGGACTTACTTTTTGAAGCAACTCAAGGTGCTTTAAAAGATGCTGGGATCAAAAAAGATGAAATTGAAGCAGCGTGGGCTGGAATATACTATTATTTTACTGGCATGTCAGGAGCAACAATAGAAGATATCTTAAGACTTGATGGTATTCCCATTACTCGCACGGAAAATTATTGTGCTTCAGGGATGGATGCGTTCCGGAATGCTTGCTTTGGAATAGCAAGTGGCACTTATGATGTAGTTCTCGCTTGTGGTGTTGAAAAACTCATGGATGAAGGATCCAGCGGATTACCTGGTTTTAAGATCTTTGGACACCCTGTTTTACCGTTACCCTCTGCCCCTGCGATGTTTTCAATGGCTGCCACACGTTGTTTTCATGAATTTGGCTGGCAAAAAGAAGATCTAGCTCGAGTTGCTGTAAAAAACCATGATAATGGATCTTACCACCCTAAAGCTCATTTTAGGAATAAAATTACTATTGAACAAGCAATGAAAGCTCCTATGATAGCTGATCCTCTTGGGCGTTTCGATTGTTGTGCGATGTCAGACGGCGCGGCTTCATTAATACTAACTCGACCTGAGCTTGCTGAAAGTTATGATCATAGTGAGGATTATATTATTGTAAAATCAAATCAAATTTCAGCACGGACTAATTTTCCGTGGTATGTTCCACCGAATGGACCTGGAGCTGATTTTACAAGCTTTCCATCAACCGTCAAAGCTGCTAAGATGGCATATAAAGAAGCAGGAATTAGCGATCCTCGCAAAGAAATCCAAGCCGCAGAAGTCCATGATTGTTTTACGATCACTGAACTTATTAATTGTCAAGATTTGGAATTTTGCGAACGAGGTACTGCCGCTGAAGAATTAAAGAATGGTACCTTTAATTGGGATGGGGAAACTGCAGTGAATCCTAGTGGAGGATTAAAATCTTTTGGGCATCCTATTGGTTCTACAGGTTGTAGAATGCTTCAAGAAATTACTAAACAATTACAGGGACGTGCTGAAGGAAGACAAGTTCCTGACGCTAAAATAGGACTATGTCATAATCTAGGTGGAGCATTTAGTGTCGCTTCTGTCACAATTTTGGGACAAAGAGATTAAAATTTAAATAAACTTTTCTTTTATCTTTCATTTTGTAAGTATACTACGTTTCATTTAAGTGAAAATCGAGAATGACTGAGAACTCAAAGGTGCAGCCACAATTTTGGATAGATAAATTAACCGACGATGTGATCGAAAATTGGCAAGATGTGGAAGATTTTAACTGTAACTGTGGAATTTCTGTATCTGGTCAAATACATGTCGGGAATGTAAGAGGAGAAATTGTTCTTACAAATGCTGTTGTAAACGAACTTAAGAATAAAGGTTACAATGCAAATCACACTTTAATTCTCTATACTTCAGATCGATGGAAAGGGAAACCAGGTCAGCTAAATTTATTTTCTAATCCGAAAAAAGCAGAAAAGTATAAGGAATGGCGTTATATCGATGTTCCATCTCCATATACTAAAAATGAAACTTGGGTAGATTTCCAAATAAAAGATCTTAATGATTGGATGTCAAAGTTCGGACGTAATATTCAAATCGTCCAAACCCATGAATTATACCAACAGCAGAGAATGAAAAAAGTAGTAATTGAGTTGATTAAAAAAAGAAATCTGGTCCGAGAAATTCTAAATAAATATCGTAAAGAGAATCCTTTTCCTGAAGATTGGATTCCTATTAATCCAGTATGCGTCAAATGTAATCGAATCGGCACTACAAAAGCTATAAAAGTTAAACTAAGCAAATATGAAGTCTATTTCATCTGTAATGAATGCAAGAGTGAAGGTTGGGTAGATATTACCAAGGGGAAGCTGACGTGGCGGCTTGAATGGGTGGCAATTTGGTATGTTTTGAATGTGCACTTTGAACCGTACGGAAAAGACCATGCCACACCTGGGGGATCTAGAGATAGTTGCCTTGAGGTGTTAGAATCTGTGTTAAATCATAAAAGACCATACGGATTTTGGAATGAATGGGTTGGTTATTCTGAAGGTCAAAAAGATTTTGGAGATATGTCTGGTTCAGGTTTTATAGGATTTACTCCTACCACATGGTTAGAATATGCGGAACCTGAAGTATTAAAATATATGTACCTTAAAATTCCCCCTAAGAGAAGAATAATTATGGGGTTAGATAAACTTCCAAGCTATATTTCTGAATATGACCGTGCTCAGCGTATATATCATGGGATCGAGTCATTTGAAGATCCATCTGAACTTCACTCGATTCACCGAAGTTATGAAATTGTATTTTATAATAAGGTTCCCAAATATAGAGGATTTCAACTAGATTTTCATAATGCCATTATTCTTTCTCAGATAGTTTCATCTGATGAAGATGGAACGGCTCTAGCTATACAAAAATTATTAGCTTCAGAAATCTTAAAAAAGAATCCTACTAAAGCTATACGTGAACATATTCAATTACGATTAACTCATGCTCGAAACTGGGTTAACTCAAAATATGCTCCTGATCATCTAAAAATACGATTGAGGGAAGAACTTCCAAAAGATAACCTAAAACAATATGATGAAAAAATTCTGAACCTTGTTACGAGTCTAGGGGACATTCTAGAAGAAACAAAATGGACTGAAGAAGCGATAAAACAGGAAATGATTGTCCTAAGAGAAAAATCAGAATTGTCAAGGAAAGAAATGGGTCGATTCTTTCAAATTCTTTACCAGATATTTTTAGGAAATACAGAAGGACCCCGATTTGCCCCCTTTATAGCCGCATTAGATAAGGAATGGGTATTAAAAAGACTCCATGAAATCAATAGCCTTTAGGCATTGTTATTACAAAACCATTTAAGTAAATTAATCTTCTAACAACTTAATTAAAAATTAGGATTTTAGTATTAAAACTAACCTGAATAAGAGGTATTGTTAATGGTTACTCATGGTATTAAAGATAGAGTTGCTGTAATTGGATGTGAGGCCACGAAATATGGGGAATTATGGGATAAAAGCAAGGAAGACTTACTTTTTGAAGCAACTCAAGGTGCTATTAAAGACGCTGGAATAACTAAGGATGAAATTGATGCTGCTTGGTTAGGTGTCTATTATTTCTTTACAGGTGTTTCTGGAACAACTTTAGAAGATTCACTAAGATTAGGTGGCAAACCTGTAACGAGATGTGAGAATTATTGTGCTTCTGGGATGGATGCATTTCGTAATGCTTGCTTTGGTGTTGCCAGTGGGGCTTATGATATCGCGATGGCATGTGGTGTTGAAAAATTAATGGATGAGGGAGGAAGAGGTCTTCCAGGAACAACCGTAATGGGTCATCCTGTATTACCCCGTCCATCTGCCCCTGCTATGTTTTGTTTTCTTGCCACTCGTAGTTTTCATGAGTATGGCTGGAATAAAGAGGATCTTGCCCGTGTAGCTGTCAAGAACCATGAAAATGGATTTTACCATCCAAAAGCTCATTTTAAAATGAAAATTACCATCGAACAAGCAATGAATGCTCCAATGATAGCAGATCCACTAGGACGTTTTGATTGTTGTGCCATGAGTGACGGTTCAGCTGCCTTGATCTTGACTCGACCTGAATTAGCTGAATCTTATGCACATGCTGATGATTATGTCCTTGTAAAATCAAATTCTCTCTCTGTACACACAGCTACTCCTTGGTATGACACTGATTTTAAATTTATTTCTGCTCCTGCTACTGTTGATGCAGCAAAAATGGCATATAAAGAAGCAGCAATCACAAGCCCTAGGAAAGAAATTGATTTAGCAGAAGTCCATGACTGCTTTACCATAACAGAACTTCTAAACTGCCAAGATTTACAGTTCTGTGAACCTGGGAAAGCAGCTGAAGAATTAAAAAATGGTGCTTTTAACTGGGATGGTGAAACTGCAGTGAACCCTAGTGGAGGACTTAAATCATTCGGTCACCCTATTGGAAGTACAGGTTGCAGGATGATCCAGGAAGTAACTAAACAAATACAAGGAAGAGCGGAGGGAAGACAAGTTCCTGATGCTAAAATTGGATTAGCTCATAATCTTGGGGGAGCTTATGCCGTATGCTCAGTTACAATTCTCGGACAACCGGATTAGAATAAAAAAAAATTATTTATTTTTCCAACAGGGATTATTTACATAAGTCCAAGACGTTTAGTTACTTTTACTAGTAGGAATATAACGACTGCCACTATTAAAAATGTAATTAATTCACTAATGAATAACGTGGGGTTAGGGTGTAAAGGATAGGATGCTGGATCAGCAACAACTACCGCTGAATCTAATAAACCAACTAATAAGAAGAGACCATTAAGAAGTGGTGAGATAAAAGCAATTACTATTGCTTGAACAAGGCGACCAAGGTAAAGACCCATGATAAATGCGACAGCAAGCCCCATTACTTTATAGCTTTTAAGAAACTCTTTGAATTCTTGAAGTAGATTTTTCGGGGGTGGGGGTGTTGGTGGAGGACTAAGAAATTCCCTAATCCTTTTTAATTCTTCTAACATTTCATCTTCTTTTGACATGATTCTCAACTAGATATTTTTTTTGTGAGATATTTTGGGATTAATCCTTATTTATTTAAATTTTATTTATTTATTTCATTTACATAAAACACTATTAAATACATAGAACTATAATTTAATAATAGGAAATTCAAAAATTATTTAATTTTACAATTATTTTTAATTATCATGGATGCTACGTTTAATAAATTTCAAGGAAATGTAAAAACTGAAACTGTTAAATATCTCGCTGATCCTCAACTAAGAAATATTGTAAACGTATCTATTGCTTTAGGAAGACCTCTGTTGGTTAAAGGTGAGCCAGGGACGGGAAAAACCATGCTCGCTCATGCGATAGCAATTGGATTGAGTAAAAAATTGATAATATGGAATATTAAAAGCACAACAGAAGCGATAGATGGGTGTTATATGTACGACACAGTCCAAAGACTAAATGATAGTCGATTTGGCTCAGAGGATCGAGATGTTGATAATATTCATGATTACATTACTCTCGGTCCACTTGGAGAAGCTTTTACATCCGATGAGCAGGTCGTATTACTGAT
This sequence comes from Candidatus Thorarchaeota archaeon, assembly GCA_048882645.1. Lineage (GTDB taxonomy): Archaea > Asgardarchaeota > Lokiarchaeia > Sigyniarchaeales > SOKP01 > Loki-b32. Next base: position 9,243 of record JBHLRJ010000102.1, on the reverse strand, counting down.
CGATGAGATCGATAAAGCAGATATTGAGTTTCCAAACGATCTCCTTCAAGAGTTAGACGTAATGGAATTCTACGTGAAAGAGACAAAAGAATTTGTAAAAGCGAAAACTCGCCCGATTGTTGTCATTACATCTAACAACGAAAAAGAACTTCCTGATGCTTTTTTAAGACGTTGCGTATTCCATTGGATTGAGTTTCCCTCGAGAGAATTCATGACAGAAATCTGTAACCTCCATTATCCAAACTTAAAGCAAAACCTTCTGGATCAATGCCTTAAACATTTTTATGCTTTACGAACTATAACTAAACTGAGGAAAATGCCATCTACATCTGAACTCCTTGATTGGATTGGGGTTTTACTTAAGAGTGGAATATCAATTGAGGAACTAAAGAAAGGAGTGCCATTTCTTGGAGTTTTAATAAAAAAGGAGAAAGATTTCGATATAGCAGTAGAAAAGCTAAAATTTCCAACCTAAAAATTTAATTAGCTTAAAAATCTTGGTAATCTTTAGGCAAATTTTTTTGAATCCTTAATATTCTAAATGTTAATAGTAACTCCAATCAGGGCACCTCTTACCTCTCTGGATATTGTTAGGTGTTGCAGACCACATTTTTATCTAAACTTAAGTATTAATTTTTTTTCACAAGATAGTAAAATTTAAAAAAGACTTTCTCTTACCTTTTCATGATTTCAATTATAAATCCAATTTAATAATTAAAGAGGTAAATATCAATGCCGTATTTAATATCCTTTGTATGGTACCCTCTATCTCAAGCAAATACCGTCGCTCAAAAATATTTAGAAATGTTTCAGAAACTTCCTGTAATTTCTAGTATCAAACGTATTGTCCCTGCTGCAAATGCAGCAACTAAAGAAGGAATCGAAGTAATGGTTGTTGATGAAGTAAAACGAGAAGATGTCGGAGAAGCTCTAGACTATCTTAGCAGATTCTTAATAGAGTTTCGCGATATTGAAGGTTTTAGATTTAATATTAGAACCTTTAGTACTTTAAATGAAGGAATGGCTTATATTGGAGTGAGATAATCTACAAAATTTTTCTTTATAGATAAAGAGAAATTAAAAAATTATTTTTTTTTTAAACTTCTGAATTGAAGCTTACTAAACTTCTTTTGGATGGCTAAATTAAATCGAAAAATAGATGAGATTCTATGGGAGGAAATATACTTATTTCTTCACATAGATAGACTTTAATATTATTTTATTCTAAAAGTTCTTTTAAAACGCTTCTTTTTTACCAAGATCCTGTCAATCCACCTATTAAATATATCAGAAAAAAGGTTACCATAGTAACTATAATTCCCGTAATGATGATTCCAATTATTGCTTTCCATACCGTTTTCATGAACTTAAATACATCTAATCAGTATTTATACTTTCAACTTTAATTATTGTTCATTGACTAATAAAAGTCATAATAAAAAAAATCTAACAAAAAGCCTTGACTACATTCACTTTTTACTCCTTTTAAACTTTCTTTTCTTTTCTCCCATTAAAACTTTATATGGGTTATGTTCATATCCCCCCGCTAGATAATCTATATATTTCATATTTGCTATAGATTCAACAACTAGAATTCTTTCATATTTGGTAGATTTCGCTTTCATTTTGGAAGTTTATCTGGCAATAGTTCATAGTGTGAACAGAAAGGACAGGGATATTTTTTAATTCATTTTCCACGAATTACATAGAACTATTCGTTTACGATTCCAATACCATTCTTTCGTAAGTTTTGGAGAACAAAATCGTATTTAATTAGGGCCTCATACTCTAAATCAGAAATTCCCAGACTATTTATCTGTTTTTTGGTATAAATATTATACAGGAGAGCTGCTCTATGTCGAACACCGAATTTTTTAAGCCATGCTAAGGCGTTTAATTGATTATTAAAAAGCCTCCCGTCTGCACCCGTATTTTGCTCAAACGTCTGTTCATCCACTCCTTTTAATGAAACTCTAACATAAAGATTCTTGAATTTACTTAATTCCTTCACATACTCCTCATCTAATAATAAGCCATTCGTCTCAAGGATAAATACTACATTTTCTGGAACATAGCTTAATAATTTGAGTAAATGATCCTTTCCTATAGTTGGTTCTCCACCATTTACTCTTATTAATGGTTGCTTCATTTTTAGAAGTCTCTCGGCAACACTCTCAGGGGAATAAAATTTACCAAATTTTTGAGGATACCATACTTTTTTCTGAGCCCAACAATACACACATCGGAGATTACAGCCTACACAGTCAGCAGTGGCACATCCACCATAAAAGTGAGTCTTGCGGAACCGATAGTATTTTTTTGAATCGTTTTTACATACTTGTTTCTTGACAGTGTGAGTTAAGAGAATAGGTTCAATCATTATATAAGGAAAATAGTTGAGATTAATATTTAAAATTAAATGAACCATTCCGGAAGCTCTATGGGATTGAGTAAAAAAAATCAAACTCAATTAAAGTATAATTATTGAAAACCATGCATAGTTTAAATATTAGGGATTCTTAACATTTTTTAAAGGTGAAATTACAATAAAATAATTTAGAAAATTAGGGTAATAAATATGGTGTTTAATCAAGATGAAGATGAATTGAATAACCTAAATTCCTTTTCTCAGTCCTTAGGGACCCTTTTTAGACAGCTAGGTGGTTATTCAATAATTCAAATTATTGCATCTTTCATTCTGGTGTTTATAGCTGTAGCAATGCTTGTTCCTGTAATCATTCAAGCTTCCCCATCAGAGATTTTCGATGTCTTCCAAACTAGTATATGGACAATCATTATAACCTCTATTGTACTTGAAATTATTTCATACATCTTTATCATCAGACTGATTATGTTATTATTTGGTGCCGTGAAACAGGGGATCCCGTATAAAGGCAAATATCGTAACAGTGCTCTTTTTTTCATACTGGGAATTATTCTTGGGATTGCCTTATTGGTTGTATCAATTTTCGTGACGAACTGGCTCTTGCAACTAATTCAGGATATATTTAATGATCCTTTATTTGAAATAGAAGATTTAGAGCAAGTCCCTTCAACAGATATCATTTCTGTACTTGCCCCGATTGGGCGTGAAGGCTTATCCTTAGCAGGATTTTATTTCTTAAAACAAAATTTCGATAATTTGAGTAATTCTATGCGGAATGGTAGGAAAGTCTCTAAGGGACTTCAATTACTTGTTATTGGGTATCTCCTCCAAATATTAGGCAATCTTATTGGATTAGTTGTGGATTTGTTAAGTTTCTTAGGATTTGCTGGTTTGATTTTAACTTTAGTAGGATTTTTCAAAGCATCAAATGGATTAAGAAATACAATTTGGAGAACTGATAAACAAGTCGTAGATTTAGAAAAATCCCAGATTGATTCAAGCCCTGCTCTAAGAACCTCAACTCAATTTAAAGTTGAACGGGATGAGGTTGTAGCAACTGAAGAGAAGCTAGAGGAAATGCAACTAGATCCAACAATCAAAGATCCAGACATCTATACTGAAATGATATTAGAAAAGGTTAACTCAGGAAAATTATTAATGGAACAAAACAAGTATGAAGAATCAACTGAAAATTTTCTGATCGCAAAAGAACTTATTAAAAAGAAGTACGAATTACTAGAACATAATATACCTAATAGCGTGAAAGAAATAAATACGCTAAGGGAAATAGATTCCCTAATCGAACAATCTAAACTTAAAAGAAAAGAAAATGAGAATATTCCTCAAAATTAAACCATTTTAGCTCTGTATTAAGAATGTCATAAAATACAAAAAAAACCTAAGTACTTTTAATTACTGCAATATCAAAGGTTAAATTAGTTTATTATAAAAGGCACCACAATTTTCACAAAACATTTTTATAACCATATCTTTACTAAATAACCTTCTTTCCACACGCATGACAAATAGCTTGTCCTTCAGGGAGTTCAGCACCACAATGTTTGCAAAAGGATTCATACTCAAGACTTTGTTTGATAATGTGCTCCTTTGCTTGTGGTTCCCCTGCTAACGATAGATCTCCAGGTGGAGTTGGGGGTTTGAGAATATATGGAAAAGGTAAATCCCCCTCATCGTCATCAGAATCTAATCTATACTTTCTCAATGCTTGTTTAACCAATGCCTGTGTTGTTTTCATTATTAGATAAGGATTGATATTGGGATTTGCTACAGTGCGTATAACCCAACCTACTATTAAGTTTAGGTTTGGAAAACCACCATGGATGTCTTCGTCTTTATACACATATGAATCAATTACATCATTACCTTTTAATAAGCGGTATGCCCATTTTCCATTGATTAATCCTAATTGAAGTCGATATTTTGCTCCAGGTATCCCTAGGTGTGAAGACATTGGTTCAAATCCTTTTCCTGTCATTTAAACTCACATATTAAACATTAATAAATTTTCTCTCTTTTTAAAAACCATTATCATTTAATTTAGCTTCGATAAACAGATAAAAAAAGTTTTATTTATGTTATTGTTTTCTCTCGATGATCAGAAACAAGAGAGAGGTGGAGTACACACACAATCCTCATTCCATAGTGTTCAAGGAGCAGAACCAACAATAACCACCCTCTCATAATAATGTCGCAATTAAGAAATATGGCGTTCATTATTAAAAATTTTAACTTTTAAAATCTTCTTTAGGAATAAAATAAAATCTGATTATTTTTAGTAATTATTTCCCGATTAATCGCTACCTTTAAAACTTAGGTAGCCTCGTCTTTTATATAGCCCTAGGTGAATAATTCAAGTATGGGAGAAAAAAAGACTCTCGATAGTTCTTTACTGGATTTTCTCAAACAACGGCAAACTCCTCGAGATTTCTTTATTAATGGAGACATCGTCAAAGCTGTAGATATTGAGCTAAAAGGGTTTGAGTTCTTCTTTACCCTTGCTGGATTAGATGAGCGTACTAAAAAAGAACTACGGATAATTCTTTCAGAAGCACGTAGGCTTCCCGCTGCGTTAGGGGGATTTCATGGTAACTATCCAGGTGGTCTTTTTGATCATACTCTGCTAGTCGTGAATTATGCCAATTTCCTTTGTAGCTCATTAAAAGATAAGTCATGGCTTCCGAAGGTTCTCCTTACTGCGATCTGTCACGATTTTGGGAAGATCCAGCACTATAGCTTTAAACTAGACCTAAAAGATCGGAAAATTAAAATTCTTGTTAGTGAAGCTGAAGCCGTTCGGTCAGAGCTTATTATAAGGTTTAGTCTTTCAGGAAAAGACAGGCATGTGGAAAACGGGATAGCAGTTATTAAGAAGTATCTTACTATTTACGACTTGTTATTTGATGAGGAAATGCATCTTGCTCTCGCATTCCATCATGGAAGCTGGAGTAAATACCAGCCGCAGAAAATGAATGCAATGGCTTCCCTTATTCATGTAGCTGATATGGTGGCAAGTCAAATACTCAAGATATAAATCCAATAGAGGTAAGATTAACTTATTTTAAACGTTTTTGATACACTTGATGCTTTCTAATTGGAATTGAGTGCGGCAAAATTACGGCTATTGCTTTTTCATTATTATACCAAATGGTTGTGTCTGCCATATAGCTTATCCCGTAAAAGTTAATAGTGATTTGACAGATGTTGTTAAGGTTAAAGAAAATTTCCTTTCTAGCGTACTCTTTATGAACCATTGCAGTATCTGCATTCACCTCTAGTTCATAAGGAGTAAGGATCGATCATAATCAAAGAAAAATAGTTGAATTTAGTATTTAAAATTAAATGAAGTGTTTCAGAAGCTCTACGTTTTTAACTTGATAGTAGCAAAATAATAACGATAACGCTTACACTACTCACAACACTTGCCATGTCGTCATCACCACCGCTACAACCAATAACACTGTTATGAAAATTACCCTGCAAATCATTAGACCTCTCCTCCGCAACACCTTCCCACATTGTGGACACTTCAAAGAATATGTGTATATGAGTCCAGCTCCCACTATCTCACCTAGAACATTCGCTGTGGCCTTCCCTGCTGTTTTGGGATCCCGTATAGGTTTCAACTCTGCATGACACCGCTTACAATATCGCATCTTCACTCCATCTCCTCCATCTTCACTTATCTTTTCTTCAATCTTGATTTTTAGCTCTAACGCTTCAGAGTATTTTGGATCTTGAATGAGCAACTCGTTGATAATCTTTAATGCCTCCTTGGGATACCCATGTTGAAATCGTGACAATCCTTTCTTATATAAACTCTTCTCATTCAAATCCTCTCCATTCATAATCTAATCAATAGGGTCTCATCTTATAAAATTAATCTTTATTTATGGTATAATTTACTTTTAGTTTATCCCCAATATACAACCTACCGCGACGACGAATCCTATTCCTATTGATAATAATCCTTGTTTTGTATTTCAAATATATTATTTCTCCCGCAAACAAACAAAAAGAATATTTAATTAAAATAAATAATTAGTTTGGATTTCGCTTCCTTCTAGGCAATAGAAAGATTGAAAAACCAGCTATTCTTAAACCTCCTATCGTTTAGGTGATGGGAACTATGATTATGGTGTTCAAATCTCTAATTTCTTTACTGAAATAATTCATTTTAAGCGCTTTTGATATACTTGATGTTTCCTAATGGGGACAGAATGGGGAAAAATTGCTGCTATTGCCTTTTCATTATTAGACCAAATAGTTGTTCCTTCCATGTAGTCTACACCATAAAAACCTATAGTAATTTGCCCTATGTTGTTAAGATTAGAGAAAATTCCCTTTCTAGCATACTCTTTATGAACCATTGCAGTATCTACATTCGCATGAGAAATTGGCTCTCCTAACCATATTTGATAAAGGTTGGGAATGGCAAGAATTATTCCTACAATCTTATCTGTTGTTTTATCAATTGCACACGGGGCAAATGGTACTATTTTTCCGAGGTCGCAGTTATCCCATGCATCTCTATATTCGGGTCGTTCTGAATAAGAATTAGGCATAATTCTCTTAGAAAGACTGTAGAACGACCTAGGAATTTGTCTATAAATCTCGATGATTTCATTAAATCCTGTATCTCCTCCTGAAGAATCCGGTAGCAGAACACGAAACGAATTTCTTGCAATGTCAAGAATCTCTGTTTTTTTCTCAATTATTTCATCAATAGAAAGATATCTTATTTTTATGTCGTTATCTATTCGTTTATGACCTTGTTTCCAAGAAGAATCAGTGACATGAACACAAGTGTATTCAGCTTCTGCAATATAGCCTAAACTCTTTAAAAAATCTTGGATTCGTGACTGTGGATTATCAGATGCGATACCACACATCATAGGTTCATCAAATCCTATTGTTTGAAATCCGATCCCTCCCAGATGCTTTGGGAAATTAATATTGCCCCGAATTTTTCGAACTTTATATTCTTTTAAAAACCTTTCACAATTATTTAAAAGCCGCCTGCACACCACAAAATTTTCTCCAAAAAGCCACCCAAATGTCCCACACTTCCTACTATAGCTTGTATAGGTGGGATGTATTTGAGAACTAACGAAACCGCATACTTCTTCACCTGAATAGGCGATAAAAATTTTGAGGGGATAGGTTGATAATGAAAATATGGATTTCAGATAGATTAGATATTGTTTAATGATTAACGGTTTTAATCGAGGATCAGGTACATACAATAATTCACTCAACGCTTCCTGTATTTCATGCAAGTCTTGAGTTTCATTTATAGTGATCCGTTCTTGAATTGTTGTTTGAACCATAGTAACAGTTTATTACGATTTTCATATATAAAGAAAAAATAGAGATTCCTTTTTTTTCTTTAAATAATAAGAGCTGTATCCTCAACTAACCTTAAATAAGGTGTGATAATATGATACAAGCACAAAATATATGTAAAAAATGCATTTTACCTGATGGATTTTTAGGTGTTCACCTTAATTCAGATGGAATATGTGAATTCTGTTCGGATCCAAATCATAGGAATCTTAACTGGGCTCGTACTTCAATTTCCTCAGAGAGAAGAGAGGAAGCTCTTCAAGATTGGAATAGAGTTATAGAAAAAATGCAAAAAAATCATGGGAGTCAACCTTATGATTGTGTACTTGGATACTCCGGAGGTAAAGATTCCACTGCACTATTGGATCATTTAGTAAACGAACTTGATTTAAATCCGTTAGCAGTTACTTCAGACACAGGATTCATGACAGATATTGCCAAAAATAATATGAGAGATACATTGAGCCAAATCGATGTGGATCATATCTTTATCGAAGATGCAGTTTCCACCTTTACAAAACTATACAAGTGGCTCTTTTTTAACCATAATTCAAATGAAACATTTTTAGCTAGGAACATTTGTGATTATTGTTCTGACTTGATACACAGTATAGTTGTAAAAGAAGCAATAAAGTGTAGCATTAAATATGTGATTTTTGGATATTCCCCCGACCAAATTTATCGTTACTTTTATGAAATACCTTGTGAGGAGGTGGTCTTGGAATGGAAGCCGAAGCTACTCGAAAGACCAATTTTTGATGAGTCAGATGCAAGATGGTACCTCACTGATGAAGAAATTTCAAGTGGTGATATTCCTCGTGTACTTTTACCTTATCATGTAATACCATATCGAGAACAAGAAGTCATAGATTTGGTAGAATCAAAGAATTATATTAAAAAGGGACATGCAGATCCTCTTTTAACTAATTGCAATGTTGTACATGCGGCAACATTTTATGACTTTAACCGTTACGGCGGAATTCTTTATGCCTACCAGTATGCTGAAGTAGTGCGCCAAGATTCAAGCGCTCGTAAGAAATGGCTGAGAACTTTGAAAATGTCAGCTCCGCTTATTTTGACCAATAATTTCAAACGAAATGAAGTAAACACCTTTCTTCATCAGATTGGGGTATCTCAAGAAGAAATGCTTTCCCATATAAAAAAACAATTAGAGAGAGACCCAAACAAGGCACAAATTAAAAAAAATATCGAAATGTTTAGGAAAAAGCGAAGAGTAAAGCCCTCTTTACACATAACCAATTAATAATTTTATTCTTTTTTCATGTAAGTTTTTCTGGAGGATTATATTTCAAAAAAAAGGTTAAATATCACTTAAAATATTAAACATCTAATTATCTATCTAATTCATGAATTTTGATTTTTATAGGCTTACTCATCGGAATAGTTGGATATGTTCTGCTTTATTTAGGAAAAGGAATCCAAAAATATGCAATAGAGGGTTTAAAAATTGATAAATCAATTAAGAGCAAACA
>JBHLRJ010000101.1:0-15298 GCA_048882645.1 Candidatus Thorarchaeota archaeon | reverse complement strand
TTAGATTTACTACTCAATGATGAAAATAAGCAAATAAGAAAAGAAGCTTCAAAATTAATCTCAAAAGTTGCTAAAATAGACTCCTCCTATGTTAAACCTTTTATAAATGAATTAATACAAACATTAACTAGTCAAGATTCTTCTGTACGGATTGTCCTCATAAAATCTTTGCTTGAAATTGCATCTGTGTCTCCTGAAATAATTCCTGTTCAAAACATGTTCGATTTTCTGTCAGATCCAGATTCATTCGTACGTGAAACAAATATTAAAATTCTTGGTTTAATAGGATTCAAAAATCCCTTAGCTATTGTTGATGCATTACTTAATAAAGCTTTAATTGACGAGGAATGGAGTGTCAGAGAAGCTGCTGTTTCAAGCTTGGGGAATATCGTTGCTTATATCGAAAATAAAGAATACATTATAAAAAAACTTGTATCTTTGCTTGACGGTGAACAGAGCTGGGTTCGTAGATCTTCACTAATCATATTATCTAAAATTGATGAAGTTAACGAATCTAATGTACCCTTTAAGACTTTTATCAAATGTTTGACAAGTAGTGATTCTAATGTCAGAGAAGCTTCAGCAGGGTTATTATTTATTTATAGTAGTCATATTAATGAAATTTTTAATGAAATTATTCCAGTATTAGGAGATAAAGTAATTGAAGTAAGGGAAAACGTCATAAATAGTATTGTGAAAATTATTCATAAGATCGGATTAGATCAAATTTTATCAAATCTATTGAAAAACCTAAGTGATGAAGGCTCAATAGAAGTCCAACAATCTATTGCATTAATTTTAGGAAGAACTGCTCTCTATGAAAATGAAACAATTAAAAAACGTGCCATTGCCCTTTTAAAGATACGATGTGAAATGAGTCAAGATCCTATAATTTGTAATGTTCTGCAAAAATTAAAAGAAGGCTAATTAAAAAGGCAATTCCTTAAAAAACGCATTACTAAATCAATTCTCTCATATCTTTTTTTAATTTTTGTATTTATTCCCAGTTTAATAAGCTATCCCTTAATATGAGGCATTAAAATAGCATACAATTACTAAATTAAATATTCGAATATATAATATAAAAGTGTTTTGAGATGACTGCTCCACTTACAAACCCTACAATACCAATAAATAGAATTCAGAAATTTGAAGATTTTTATCGCTTGTTTCAAGAAAAACCTGGAGAATATAAATATATCGATCAAATCAATGATATCATTTCAAAGGGAGAAAATATTTTGATTCTTTTTTATGAAGATTTATTAGCATTTGATCCTCAGATAGCAGAATTGTTGAAAACCGATCCTGAATCAATGTTAGAGGACGCAATTCAAGCATTTAAAAACATCTTAAAATTTCAGGGAAAAGTAATATACACACAAGATTACTTTGTAAGGGTAACTACTAAAGATAAAAAATGTCCATTGTTTGTTTCTTTAAGAAAGTTAAGATCAAAAGATATTGATAAATTTATTTGGTCAAAAGGAATTTTAGTTAGATGTTCTGATATTCGACCAAAATTAGTAAGAGCAACATTCGAGTGCGTTCTATGTGGGAGCAGATTTGATGTAATTCAGTTGACTTCAAGAATTAAATGGCCTAAATTTTGTAATAATCAACGATGTAAAGCGAAGTCCCAATCAGATTTTAGACTTATATCAAAGAGTTCAGAATTTATAGATTGGCAAAGTATTATGATCCAAGAAATTCCTGAGGATCTACCGCCAGGAAGAATTCCGAGATCAATTCAGGCTATTTTAACTCATGATCTGGTTGATTCAGTTAAGCCTGGAGATAGAATAAAAGTTATGGGGATATTTAAATCTGTCTTGGCACAGTCAACCAAGAGTTTTAATTCTACTCTATTTAAAACCTATATAGATGTTAATTATATTGATCCTGAAGATAAAAGTGGAGATTTGATAGAACTTTCAAAGGAGGATAAAAAAAGAATCGAAGACTTGTCAAAAGAACCATTGATTCAAAAGAAGATCTCACGATCAATTAGTCCAAATATATATGGGCGGGATCAATTAAAAATGGCTTGTGCTCTATGTTTATTTGGAGGAACAAGAAGAATTAAACCTGGTGGTGGATATAAACGAGGAGATATCCATTTCCTGGTTGTTGGAGATCCCGGTACAGGAAAGTCAGAAATTTTAAAAGGAACTGTAGATGTGTCTCCAAGAGGATTGTATACTTCTGGAAAAGGATCAACAGGAGTTGGCTTAACAGCAGCAGTAATAAAAGAAAGTGAGACAGGTCAGATGAATCTTGAAGCAGGAGTTGTAGTATTAGCTAATGGGGGAATTGCTGCTATTGATGAATTTGATAAGATGGATACGGCAGATCGATCGGCTTTGCATGAAGCAATGGAACAACAAACTGTGAGCATTGCCAAAGCTGGAATAGTAGCTACACTAAAAGCCCAAACTGCAATAATTGCAGCAGCAAACCCTTATTTGGGAAGATATGATATATATAAACCCCCTACTCAAAACATTCGTTTACCCCCATCTCTTCTATCACGATTTGATTTAATATTCGTTGTTGTAGATAGGCCTAACCAATCCGAAGATGCCCAAATGGCAGAATTTATTTTACAAAATTCAATGATCGAATCAGAGGAAAAACTTGAAGAAGATAATGATATTTTTGCTCCTATTCCTAAAGAGCTCCTTAAAAAGTATATCAAACACGCTCGAAGAACATATAATCCAGTCCTTACTGATGAGGCTAAAGAAAGAATTAAAGAATTCTATTTAGAACTAAGAGGCCAATATGATAGTGAAGACGCAATAATTTCGATTTTAGCAAGAAATTTAGATGCATTGGTAAGATTAAGTGAGGCGTATGCAAAAATGGCATTAAGAGATAAAGTACTCAGAGAAGATGTAGAAGAAATAATAAAATTATTTAAAAGATTTCTCAAGGATACAGGTTATGACGAAACGACAGGAAAAATTGATATGGATCGAATCTTTGTGGGGCAATCTAGAAGTAGGTTAAATAAACTTGAAGCGTTAATGAATCGTTTGAAAGAACTATTTGAGGAAAATAATTGGAGACCTATTGAGAAGAAAAATATTGTACAAATCTTGGAAGTAGAAGAAAAATTAGATAAAAAATTCATTGAAAGTGCATTAGAAGAATTGATAAAAGAAGGGACAATTTATGAGCCTAAAAATGGTTTAATAAAATTTACGAATAGAGATTCCCTATAAGTTAGCGATTTTTATCGATCTAACCTAATAGTTCATATCACCTTATTTGTCGTAAAAAAAATTTTTTAAGTTTATATGAAATTACTTAAGTAGTTAGTTTCTAAAATTCCATTAACTTAAAAAGAACTATAATTAAAATATTGAGATTCGTTTCATGACAACAGGAATAGTATATGATGATGTTTATCTGCAACATAGAATTGGTGCTCATGTTGAAAGTCATTTAAGACTTATAGAAATCATGGATTTCTTAAATGAAATGAAAGTACTTGAGGATCCAAGTTTTGAATTGATTCAGCCGAGAAAAGCCAAATTAGAACAAATAAGGTATGTTCATGATGAGAACTTAATTAAAGAAGTAAAAGAGATTAGTGCTTTAGCTGAATCTACTAATCGCATTCAATCTCTTGATTTGGACACAGATGTTTCTGGTAAAACTTATGAAGCTTCACTCTATTCTGTTGGAGGTAATTTGCAAGCTATTGATGAAATTTTAAATGAGAAAATTAAAAATGCCTTTGCTTTAGTGAGACCACCTGGACACCATTCCAATTCTTATAGATGTGCTGGATTTTGTATCTTTAATAATATAGCTGTTGCTGCTGAATATCTTTTTAGAGAAAAGGGATTAAAGAAAGTAGCGATAATTGATTGGGATTGTCATCATGGTAACGGAACGCAAGACATTTTCTATCAAGGATCTAAATCTAAGAATGGAGATCTAATCTTATTTAACTCACATCAAGATGGAAGAACACTATATCCTGGAAGTGGTTATATTGGTGAAATTGGATCAGGAAAAGGAAAGGGAAGAATAATTAACTATCCTATGCCTCCACATGCTGCCGATGATGCAATTTTGATATTTTTTGAAGAAATAATAAAACCAATTTTATCAGAATTCAAACCAGAATTTATCCTAATCTCTGCGGGTTTTGATACTCATTGGACAGATGATCTTACTAATATGGGTTGGACTATTCAAGGACCTGCAAATTATTTAAAAAAAATTAAAGCTTTTGCTAAAGAATTTGTTGATGATCGAATATTGATTACTCTTGAGGGCGGTTATCAGGTTGATAAACAAGCAAGAGCAGTTTATAATTGTCTAAGAGTTTTAAATGATGAGAATGAAAACCTAATTCTAGAAAATTCTCGATCATCTGAACCAATATTATTAGATTATCTGAATAAAAAATTAATTCCAGAATTGAAGGATACATTAAAACCGTATTGGAATTGTTTCTAACTCCTTCTCTTCAATACAACATAATATCAATTTATACATTAATTTATAAACTTAAATTCCATATTTATGTTAAATAACTAAAGATAATTTTTTAAAAAAAGATATTTGGAGATTATTTTGTCGTACGAATATGAAAAAGATGAAGAAGAAGATGAAAAGAAAAAATCATTATCACCACCCCCTATGCCACCACCTTCAATAACGCCAACAACACCTCCACCATCAATGCCACCACCTTCAATTACTCCTCAATCTTTTGAACCATCTCCTCCTCCAGTAATGGAGCCTACTGCTCCCCCTACTTATGAACCAACACCTCAAACAATCTCGACATCTGCTGGACCTTCTCAACAAGAATATGATGCCATATTAACTCAACTCCAGCAAAAAGACTCAGTTATCAATCAATTACAAAGTCAAGTAAATAATGCAAATGCCCAGTATTCTACATTAAATGCTCAACTCCTCGAAAAAGATAATCAAGTTAGTCGATTATCTAATCAAGTTCAATCTCTTCAAAGTTCACTAGAATCCTACCAACAACAAGTGAATAAGCTCACTGATGAGAACGCTCAATTACAAGCTCACATACCTGGATTGCAACAACAAGTACAAGAATTACAACAGCATAATTCTATGCTACAACAGCAAATTGGACCACTGCAAGCACAAATTACCAAATTACAAGAAGAAGTCGTATATAAAGAAAAACGAATTCAAGAATTAAAAGAACCGAAGGCTGTGATGCCGTCGAGTTTAGCCTCAGGAATAACATCTCAAACCACTACATATACCTCCACTCCATCAATGACCCCCACCACGACTACTACTCCAAGTCCTACCATATCAACAGGAACTGGAAGAAGAGTATGTCCAAATTGTGGAGCATCTGGATTTGCAGTAAAAGAAGTCGAAGATAAATCTCGTATCATCAGTTATATTCCTAAACCAATTTATGCCAAGAAATTCGTATGTACCAAGTGTGGATTTGAATTCTAATCCAAAACCGAGATCTGGCAGAAGAAATTAACCAAATAACAGAAAATGCTCCTCAAATAAAATATTTGAAAATAGATTCAATATATTTAGGGGCAAATCTGTCTTATTTAGTTTCAAATTCTATTGAGGAAACTGTAATATCCCTAAAATGATTTTCTTTATGTTATATGCCCTTCTTTACATCATTCTCCCAAATTTTTTTTGGTTTTTATTAATCTGGATTTTATTCTAATTAAACGCTTCTCTTCATAAAAGTCATATAATTTCAGACTTAATCAGTCCTATTAAAAAATTAAAGAATTTAAAAGAATATGTGGAAAATTATATAAATAATAATTTTGATTAATATTCTAAGTTTTTTTTCGATAATAAAATAGTTCATTATGGTCTGATATGACAGATTTAAGGGAGGAATTACTAGCAACTGCGATTAATAAGAAAAGAGTAATCGGAGTTATCTTACTTGCCCTTTTGTTAATTTCGATATTTGCTTTCTCAACTGTCCTTATAAGTTTAGTATTTCAGACTCATAGATTGGACCCTAATAAACGAAAATCAGATACAGAATATGAATATGCCGAACCAGTAGCATACCCTGCTCCTTTTGAAGATTTGTTAGACTTCTTAGAAGAGATGCTCGATGGTGATATTGATGATTTAAATTTGTCAGATTTTTCAGATGGCCTTCTTGATTATTTATTTTCTGAACTTGGTGAAAGAGAGAGATTTAGAGTTTTTAATTACTTGTCTTTTGCTGATATGTCCGACGTCTTATGGAAAATAGAATGTTTTGATGAATATACAGGCGATGGTTGGGAATCTACCGCTGGGAATAATATATTTGATTTCTTTACGTATGGTGAATATTATTCAAAATACTTTCCCGATCCTGAACTTCTTCTAATAAAAATGCCAATCTCTCCTAGTAATGGATTAAACTCGATGGCATTACCTACACTTTTTCCAAATCCATATTTGATGGAGGATAGTATTACTGCTCCCAATTTAAATCCATCATCTACACAATTATATAAAACTGATTATAATTCTACTACAGTTGATCTGTTTTTTACAGCTAATGATGATGCTAATATGACTTTTGAAATATTTGGGCTTCATCAACCCTCTGATTTTAAGATAAATAGAACCGCATTAAATGCAAATTACACACCCTCTTCTATAAAGAACAAGTTCTTACAATTACCTCCCACGATTAATGTGTATAGGACTAATAATCCACATTTTGAAAATCATTACAATATTTTAAATCGTATCATTAAAAATGACGATAATGCATTTGAGGTTGCAAACAAAATCAGAATGTATTTACAAGCTAATTTTTCTTTTCCAATGACACCTGCAGATTATAATCCCGCTCCTGATGGAAGAGATATCGTTGATTGGTTCTGTGAGACCCAACAAGGAGTGTGGTCCGATTTTGCCTCAGCTTTTTGTGCATTTACTCGAGCTTTTGGTGTTTCAAGTCGTTTTGTTGATGGATTTAATAGTTTTATGATTAAAGAAGTTTATGATAACGATATAGGACAGTTTTGTATCCCGATAAAAAATAAAAATCTCTATAGTTGGGCAGAAATATATGTACCAACAGATCCCGTCACTGGTAATGGAAATTGGACTCAAATGGATGTTTTTGATAGTTTTGGAGGTGGGGGAAATCCAGTTTTGGGTGGAGATTATAATATTACGGTTATTGCAGATGAATATTTTCCTGTAAGACCTTATAATGTTACTATTACCGCAATAATGACTTCCAATACTGGGGATCCAGTTGATAATAATTTGATTACCTTTACAGATTTAACATCCGGACAGATTTTAGGTCAAAATTATACTGACTTTAGTGGTACTACGTCAGTTTCTTTTGAAATTGATAACTCTACTGTTGTTGGACCTCACATAATAGAAGCAAGGTACGATTTATTTACTGCTGGAGCTACTACTGTCACTTTAATGGATGATATTGCACTCAATCTTACCTTTGTAACCCCAATAGTTAATAGATCCGATGCTCTTCCAGATACGGTTTCTGTTCAAGGTCTTTTATATGATCCTTTAAACGGAAAAAGAGTTTCCAATGCAGATATAAATATACTTCTGTTTCATGCAGGGACTAATATTGAAGAATTTAATGCATTTAATCCATTACCTATTAGTACGGCTAGTGATGGCAAATTCAATAGTGATTTAAACCTAAATCCTTCAGTATCGGCAGGTCAATATGAAGTTAGAGCAGATTTTGATGGATCATGGTATGGGGGTTACTTAATTGTTCCAAGCATAAATGACTCTAGCAATCGAAGAGAGTTAAATATCACGACCGCGTTAACTAGCTGGTTCTACATAGATAATATAGAAGCTAGTAATGCGGATTTACCTTCTGTCAATAGATTTCAAACTTTAAATCTCACAGCAAAGGTAATGCAAGAGAGTTTCGGACCAGTACCTAATAAGATGGTATACTTCCATGACTTCACTAGAGGTGGGACGCTAATCGGATCTGCAGTTTCAAATCTAAAAGGGCTTGCTTCCATTAGTTATTTAGTTGGAGATTATAGTATAACCGGTCCTAATTTACTGTTTACTAGAATTGGTTCGCAACTTAATTTCTCATATTATGTTGTAAATGAAGAACCTATAATTCATACAATTTCCGGACCAACACCCCGAACTATTAATCGTACAGGTCCTAGAGTTACACAATTTAATATTATGGGAAATATCACCGATGGTTTCAATAGCTCAAGACCTTTAAGTTACTCACAAATTACTTTAAAATTGTTAAAAGATGGTACTGATTACTCAATACCATTTTTAAATCCGGTTGAATCTTATCCATATCAAACAGGTCCAACTGGTACTTTTGATTTAACGTTTGGAGTTGCCCCAAATACACCCCCTGGAAATTATACTTTAAGAATAGATTTTAATGGTACAATATATAGGGGCTCTCCTTACCCTCACGTTTTTAATTTAACCTATATTAGTTCATCTGCTTTCTATAGTTTTGAATTAGAAGTTGAAGCAGATTCTTCATTATTATTTTCGATAAACGGAATACCTTCGGATGATCCTATCAACCCAATTATCAATCGAGATGATACACTAAATCTCGTTGCATACATTCATCAAGGGGGCATTCCGATTACTGATGGAGAATGGGTATATTTTTATGATGTTACACAAGACAACCTTTTTATCGGTGCTGCCCAAACTAGTGGAGGAACTGGAATTGCTCAAGTTTTCTATTCAACAAATTGGAACACCACAGCAGGACCTCATTTAATTTTTGCCATGTGGAATAACAAATTTAATTTTTCATATTATATTCTAGATGCTCCTATTAGTGTAAATCTTGATACCTGTCCAGCACCCCGAGAAATATTTCGATCTGGCCTAGTTGGAAGAGATTTTGTAATTCATGGGTATTTGAATGATTCATCAAATGGAAATCATATAAGAAATGGACAAATAGAAGTTAGACTATATGATGGTATGGTTGATGTCTCTTTTTATTTAAACGAACCAAGATTTACAGAACTTGGTCAATCGGGAGAGATCAGCTTGCTATATTCTGTATCTGCCTCAACTCCTGCAAAAAATTATACTATAGAAGTTCTTTTTAATGGTATTTTCACATATACAAATCCCTACTTCCCTCAATTTTTCAATTTAAACTGGCTAAGTAATATGACAGATACCGTTAATGGTTTATATGAATTAAAAGTTAGAGATCCAGATGATATAGATATATTTTTCTTTATTGATGGGAACCCTACACAATCATTTTATTCAGATCTAAATCCTCCTGAACGTTATAATAGAGGAGATATAATCAATTTTAGTGTATATGTAACACAGAGTGGATCCCCAGTCAATTTTGGAACTGTATCATTCACTGACGTTTTTATAGGCGATTCGTTAGGAACTCAATCTATATCTAATGGATATGCTTCAATACTAGTTGATACTACAAGTTGGCATGCTGGACTTCATAGAATAAGAACCCAATGGTCTGGTTCTGTAGCATTCAATACAACTTATGTCATAATTAATGAAACTGTAAACATCCTGAGATCCATTGATCTAACTAGTATTATAAGAGCGGTCGATAGTTTTACTGTTTCAGGTACAGTTCAAGAAGGAGGGGAACTTTTAAGAGGATTAAGAGTTAATCTTATCTTATTAGATAGTGCTTTTATCGATGTTTCTGGATATTTAGTTGGTCCTCAAACTATTACAATAGATAATGCTGGTTATTATCAGTTTGGAAATTCGATTAATATTAGTTGTCCGCAGGGACAATATTATATATATATAAGTTTTACTGGAGGTATTGATGCCCCAGGTATATGGATGACTGACTATATGATCCATAATAGCAGCTCACTTATTCCAATAGATATTATGGCAGGAGTATCCATAAGTGGTGGGAATTATGAAACAAAATATGTACCGGATGACTGGTATTATGGTGATGTATGCAATGTATATGGCTCGCTCTATTGGGATAATGGGACAGCAATTGTGGGAATGGAAATTAATATCACTATAAGAGATGGAAATGGTGATATCTTAGCTACTCAGGTAGGCTTTACAGATGCTTTTGGTTTCTTTAATATGACCTTTTCTGTAGGAAATTGGCCAGATAATACGGAAGTTTTGATTTACTTTTTCCCTGAAGATATAGATAATTTTGGTATTCCAGATGGATTATATATTACTCCACTACAACAAGAAGTATTTAGATTGATATGAATTTGAGATTGGTGAACTGAATCGAATGAAATTTCATAAAAATAAGAAAATTACTATTATTTTTATTGTCTTAGGAATTTTTATGAATTTTCTAGTCGTATCTAACATTCATATTAAAATTGACAATTTGTTTACCCAAGAAAAGCCTCAAATGTCCTGGTTCTGGGCAACCCTGGATTTAACAAATCCTGGTGAAGTAAATAATTCCATGTTCACACATTATACATCTATATCTGTTAAAGGGAGACTTTATAATAAAATTGATGGATCTAATAAATCGGGAGTCAATGTAGCTATTGAGGTTGATGATGTTGTTGATGGGAGTTTTACTGATACTACTGACTTTAATGGAAGATTTAATATTAACTATATAATAGATGGATTTCTCGATGTCTATTCAAGTCATAAGATTGAAGTGTTTGTAACCGATTTTGAACCAGGTGGTCTGGGAAGTGAAATAGAATATCATCACTTTTACAATGTATATATAAATGCAACTTCTGATTTTGATATTATCACATACGACGACCTCTTAATTCCAAAATTAACCGGAGAGGATTTTAACGTAGATGGATATTTAAGGTATGATAATGGGAATGGAATACCTTTTGAAATTGTTAATTATTATTGGCTTATTGGTATAACAGTCATCACTGGAAATTCCTTCTCTACAGATAGCATGGGCTCATTAAATAATAATTATCAAATCCCATATACATCAGCAAGTCAATTAGCATTGAAATTCAACTATTCAAATTCTCCTTTTGTAGGATATTCAGAAAAAACTCTCTCTAACATAAAAGTATTTTCAGACGTTGCTTGGAATTTGAATTATATATACACTACAACTGAGGGAGCAGATTATACCTTATCAGGAATTTTAAGTTCAAGTACTGATTCCTCTCTAAGAATAAGAGATCGAGTTGTAAATATATACTTGAATGGAAGCTTAATTGCTACAGAAACAACTGATTCCAATGGAAGATTTGCATCTACATTTGTAATACCTGATGATAAGGGAAATGGTACTGCACCAATTTATGTTGAGTTAGATAATTCTATTAGAACTATTCGTTCGACACCTCAAATTATAGTTATTGAACCTGCAACAGTATTACCTCAAATATCAACTGAATTGCCACCGTTTTTACTATTTTCATTAATATTTTTCCCTATCCTAATAGGCATCATTGCGGTCTTAATTGTATATGGTTACCGTCGTTACAAGAAGCAAGAAATCGAATCTAGAGTTGTTAATATCCCTCTTGAATCTAAGATCAGAAATTTAAAAATTCTAAAAGATTCGGGAAGATTAGAAGAATCTCTGTCTTATTTGTTCAATGCAATCTATATGGATTTAGTAAATGCAAAATATGGAAGAATGAGAAGAGAAAATGAGACAATTCGGGACTTTGCGATAATATCTGTTAAAGAATTAAAGTTAACTCCTTCCTCGATATATCCTTTCATTCAACAGGTTGAAGAAATCATATATGGTAAACCGTTTAAAATTACAGAAAAAGACTTTTATCAAACTTGTGAACTATTTTCACCAATTTACTTTCAATTAACAGGATATAATTTTGTTTTGAATTTTTAAATATATGGTATTATTAAAATAGCAAATTAGAATATTAAAAAAAAGAGTACAAAAAATTATAAACTCCAAAAAAATTATTAATTAAATTATTTCAAAAATACAGAAATAGGTTTAAATAATGGCAAAAAAGAAAAAAAAGAAAAGTGTACAAGAACCAGAAATTAACATAAAGCAGAAATTTGAAAACGTAAAAGTATTAGTTGATACTAATAGACCAAAAGAAGCAATTGCATATATATATCTAGTTTACGACGATCTCATTAATGTGAAGTTTAAAAAACCCAGATTGATCCATCAAACCATACGAGAATATGCAATTAAATGTGTAAATGAATTAGAAGAGAAATTAAAACCAGAATCTGTGTATCCTTTTATCAAAAAGATTGAAGATATCATTTATGGCGGGATTGAACCAACCACAAAAGAATTAAATTTTACCATTGATTTATTCTCCAATTTATACCACAAAATTACAGGAAAAACTGTTAATTTCTCCCTTTAAAAGTAATGTTAGTTAACGATAATAAACCCAAACAATAATCAGTAAAAAAAAGAGCAATCAATATGGCAAAATCAGGAAAAGCCTCTCAAAAAAGTATAAATATATCTTTAGGGATCATTTTTACTTTTTTTACTGTCTTTCTTATAATTTTTGGGATTATAATTAGTGAGTTTTCTGTAAGGTATCAAGAAATTGATCCTAAAGGTTTTCCTACCTATGTCACTTATCTCCCACTTCTCTTTTACGTGGGTGCTATATTCTGTGGTATTGGATTTCTTATTTTCATTAGAAATGCCACTTCTCAAAAAATGCGTGAATCCCAATCAAGGAAAAAGATTAAATCTGGCTCAATTTATAAGCAAGCTTTATTTTTAATAATATTCATATTTGCATTTGTTCCCCTACTATCACCAATTATTGATCAAGGTGAAAATACTCAACATTTTTCTGTATACAACAAACATTGGAATGGTTGTTCTGAATTTAAGGAAATTATAGAATCTGAAGGATATGATGTTATGACAATACAATCAAGTCTAAGTGCGACTGATCGGTTAATTAATACAACGATTAATAATCATAGAAAGGAATCAATTTTACTTGTTTTAATGGGTCCTAATCAATTATATGATCCAATCTTTGAAATTCCTTATTTTATAGATTTTTTTAGTGGTGAAAATTCCCTTCTGATATGTCATGATCATGGTTCAACAAGCACTTTGCTATGGGAAATTATGATTGCTAGTGTGTTTGAACCCGAGATTCAGATTCCTTTAACAATTTTTCCTAATGGGATTTTACGTGATAATGGATCTTATGCTCCTGATGCGACTGCTGAATTCCCTGTTATTACTAATTTTGGAGGATACCCTGAATTAACTGTAGGAGTTAATGATGTAATACTTTCCCGAGCCTCTTGCGCAGTAGGGGGTCCCTTTATTTCTGCTTTTGGCTGGGAATCTATTGGCTGGACTTCTGAATATGCATTTATTGATAAGAATGCAAATAAAAGATATGATAATGGTACTGATGATTTAGATTTAAGTTTTATGAGCTATTTTGATTTAGGAATACCCCTCCCCCAAACTTTTCCTTTAGGAGTTTATTCCCAACAAGTATTCCTAGCTAAAGATATGGGTAGGCAACGAATTTTTGTTTCTGCTGATGCGAGTTTATTCAACAATGAACTTATTGACGATCCTGATTATGATAATATGCAATTTGGAAAAAATATTATTGAGTGGCTTACTTATGCAACGGATGGAAGAGATAAAAATGAATGGGTGATTGTGTTTGATGAAGCTCACATTCGGCCAGAATATTCAAGAGACTTAACTTCTGCAGGGATTTTTGGATTTATTATGCAATATATTGTGCATTTATCAACAAATCCTATTACAGCTTGGATATATCCCCTTTTAGCAGTTTATACTTTAAGAAAATACTTACCAAAAAAAGATAAAAAGAAGGAAGAAAAGAAAATTGCAGAAGAGCAAGAGAAGAAAGAAGAAATGGCACGATTTAGAACATCATCCTTTTTTTCTCAGAAGATTGAAGAATTTAGAAATAAAAACAAGTATGCAGAAGCATTAAAATTACTTTATAGAAGATTAGAAAGAAAACTGCATAGCCAAATGAAAGGGCAAAAAATTACCACTCAAAATGTTGTGAATTTTATGATCTCAAAAGATCCTTCAACAACTAAATTAAAGATAAAAAGAGCATCCCGCTTTATGGATACAATCCTATTAATTAAGGAAGGGAAATATAAAGTTAAAAATGAAGAAGATTTCGAAAACTTGTTTTTCGAAATGGGTTGGGCAGTTAATAATATTTAATTATGCCCAAAATTATAAAAATCAAAAAAAAAAATATAAAAAAAATAAAAGGTGAGTAGAAAGATAGAAACTTCAGATAAAGCTAAGTATTATGAGAAGGAAGCTATAGATGTTGGCCCTATTCGAGAAATAGCACAAGAAGTTCTTTCTGAGGTATCAAGAGTCATAGTAGGGTATGGAGAAATTCTCCAACAGCTTTTTATTGCACTTCTAGTAAATGGACATGTTCTTCTTGAAGGTGTACCAGGACTGGGAAAAACAGTAATGGCTAAGACGTTCGCTCATACTCTTGGAATCTCATTTCGAAGAGTCCAATTTACGCCAGATTTACTTCCTGCCGATATAACTGGAACTAAAATTTTTGACCAGAATGAGGGAGCTTTTGTTTTGCAGAAAGGACCAATTTTTGCCAATGTAGTTCTAGCTGATGAAATTAATAGAAGTGCTCCTAAGACTCAAGCTGCTTTGCTTGAAGCCATGGCTGAACGGCAAGTAACAATTGAAGGGCAGACACTTGCTCTTGAAAAACCATTTATCGTAATTGCAACTGAAAATCCTGTAGAAATGGAGGGTACATATCCCTTACCAGAAGCACAAGTTGACCGATTCTTATTCAAACTCTGGCTTGATTATCCTGAGGACTCTGAGGAAGTAGAAATTATGAGAAGACAGTTATCAGGTGATTTACCTTCAGTGGAAGCTATAACTACAGGGCAAGAAATCCTAGCAGCACAGAAAATTATGAATCTAGTATACATAGACGATAGGATCCTAAAATACATCAGAGATTTAATAATAAAAACACGTAATCATCCTCAGATCGCATTAGGTTGTGGACCAAGAGCCAGCTTAACACTTATGAAATGTGCCAAAGCTCGAGCTGCAATCCTTGGTAGATCGTATGTCACCCCTGATGATGTAAGAGCACTGATTATTGCAGCATTAAACCATAGAATTCTCCTGAAACCAGAGGCTGAGCTTGAAGGACTTGACACAAAATCAGTTTTAAAATCGATAATTGAGGAAATTCCAGTTCCAATTTAAGAGTCACTTTTTTTTTTAATAGTGATAATATTTTAGGCCAATACGGATTGAAATACAAGTCAA
>JBHLRJ010000100.1:4669-15371 GCA_048882645.1 Candidatus Thorarchaeota archaeon | reverse complement strand
GGATCATATATTTCATGAAAACTCTTTTCTGTATAAATTTCCTCCCTGAATTGGGAATTAATATCAGTTAAATTATGGACAAAGCTCTTTCCTATAATTTCTTTTGGGTTTTCTCCGCCAGCTAATTTTATTAATGTAGGAAGTAAATCGACATTACTGATCATTTGATCTGAAACTTTTCCTCCACTAAAGATATCAGAATTAGGCCATGATAGAAGTAAACTAGTTTTAATCCCCGGATCATAAAGAGTGCACTTCGCTCTCGGATATGGTTCCCCATGATCAGTTGTATAAATAAATAATGTATTATCTTTTAAGCCGGTATCTTCCAAAATATCCCATATTACGGCAATAGTCTTATCTACAACTTGGATCGCACTATAATAATCCGCTAAATCTCCTCTTATTATTTGATGATCAGGTAAGTAACGAGGAATTTTAACTATATTAGGATTTACTGGATCTCCCCATCCATTAAACGGTCGATGTGCTTCCCATACTCCAAAACAGGCATAAAAAGGTGTTCGATCATTTTTATGTTCAGATAAAAATCGATTGTATAATTTTTCCATATTTCTGCATGAATATTTATACTCTCTCCCTCTTCTACTAATTGTATCGTACCCTAATGTTTTAGGATCTCGACTTTCATGTTGTAAACCAATCAAATGTGTTGAATATCCACATTCTTTCAGGTACATCGGTAGTGTTTTATTAGTAGGCGGTAATGTCCAACCTCGATTGACTAGTCCCATTAATCCATTTTGATGAGGATATAATGAAGTTAGGATACTACTTCTACTCGGGCTACATTGGGGTGCTGTGCAAAAATAGTTGGTAAATTTAATTCCGTTTTTAGCAATTTTATCAATGTTTAGAGTGTTAAGTGAGTTTGGAGTCTGGGGGGAATCATAACAGCCCAAAAATTGTCCTTGATCATGCGTTATAAATAAAATAATGTTTGGTCGGTTGTTCAATTTATTTCAATTAGTATTTTAATAAATTTTCTATTACTAGAGTCTAAAAATTTCTCGAATGCCATTTGTATCTTGCTTATTGGAACAATTTCAGAAATAAAAACATTTGCATCAACCCTATTATTTGCAAACAATTCAATCGCAGCCTTAATATTTTCACTATCATGCCCAAAAGTTCCTTTTAAAGTTACTTCCTTTGAAATGATATTGAAGAAAGGGAATGTTATACTCTCCTTATGAATTCCTTCCAATACTATGGTTCCACCTTTTTCTATTAGAAACATAGCATCTGAGAGTGTCTCTTTGATCCCAACTGTGTCAAAAATAAAAGTAGGTTCTCCAAAGTTTTTTAAGGCTTTTTTAAGTTTAGCTCTTCTCGGAAATACTGCAGCATTTGCTCCTAGTTCTATTGCTTTATTCCTCAAGAATTCGTTAGGTTCAGCAACAATTACATATTTGGGATTCTTTTCGATTAACAAGGCTTTTAGAGTAGTCAATCCAACACTTCCACCCCCAAAAATAATAATTTTCTCATTACTTCCTATATTTGATAATTTGAACGCTCGTTTCGCAAGAGCAAAAGTTTCAATCATCACTGCTTCTTTAAATGATATGTTAGGTGGGATTTTGAAGACCCAGTCTTTCGGAACTTTTACATATTCCGCAAAACCTCCATCTTGAAAAGTCCCTAAACCCTTTAAATTACCACTGCTCACATCAAGAGCAACTGTAAAACACACCACTTTATCACCTAATTTAATTTCAGAAACATTTTCACCTAACTCTGCAACTTCGCCTGCGATTTCATGTCCCATTACTAAGGGTATTTGATACATTTTTAGCTTAAAATTAGTTATATCACTCCCACATATTCCGCAGTAATGAACCCGTACGAGTATCTCATCTGGGCCTGGAACTGGTTTAGGATAATCTTCTTTATATGCTATTTTTTTTATATCTTCAAAAACTGCTGCTTTCATTCTATTCCCCATATAATTAATGGTACTAATTTTTTTATATATTAAAACTTGGTATACTATATCCTAAGAAGAATTAATTATTTATTTAGAAGAGCACTCATACTTTTTACAATAATCTCTATTTCTGCATCAAAAGTTTTAACTTGATTAATAAAGGCGTTATTCACTTGGAGCAATTGCAAGACAGCATACTCCGGAGATTGAATAATTTGTTTAGCAATTTTAATTGATTCATCCAGAACTTCACCTCTCTCAACTAATTTATTTAAAATATTCAGTCGATATGCTTCCTCAGCTGAAAGAAAAGTCTCTCTTGTTCCTGTGTTTAAAGCAATCTCAAGAGCTTTTCCACGCCCTACGAGAGACATATATGGGAAGAAGAGAGGGCAAGCTCCGAATCTAATTTCAGGGTGGCCAAATAATGTTCCTTTGGACGCAATACGGAGATGACAGATAACAGCAAGATCAAAACCACCTGCTAACGCATATCCGTTTATCGCTGCGATTAATAGTTTCGGAAATTCAAATATCTTTTGGTGAAATAGATGATTTGATTTTACAAAATGTTCATAATCCCCCTTGCCTTGAATTACAGCTTGAACTTCATCTCTATCAAATCCCGCAGTAAAAATATCTTCCCCACCATAGAATATAACCGCTTTGACTTTCTTTTCTTCCTTAAGGTTTTCCAAGGCATCAATGATTTCTGTACGCATGGCTTCATTTAAAGCATTTTTCTTTTCAGGTCGATTTAACCTAACAATTGAGACTTTTCCTTTTCTCTCAATATTTATTAACTTATATCCTTCATTTTCCAATTTTCTCAACTCAGTTGATTTTAATGTATTAATTATATGTTTGATGACAAAAAATTTAAAATTCCTTTTTATTTTTAACTATATTTTTAAGCATAAGTGATTTAATAATGCAAATTTTGCATCATTTTTTTTATAGCATTAAAAAATCCTTAAATTAGTAATTATCCTTTCGAATGTGTGCAAAGTTATTGAGAATAAATGTTTATAGATAAGATCAGTAGTATGACTTTCATCCTATTGATGTTAAGGGATATGAAAAGCGAAAAACATCAAGAGAAGAAAGTAAAAGTACGAACAACATTGAAAATTTTATCAAAGGGTTTGAGGATATATGTCAAAAACTAATAAATCTAAAGAAAACATAATAAAAAATTTAGATATTAAAGGTTTAGTGTGTCCTATGACTTTTGTTTATACTAAGCTGGCTCTTGAAGAACTCAATAAAAATGACATTTTAAAGGTAATTTTAAATTTTCCTCCAGCATGTAAAAATATTTCTGAAAATTGTAGGCGCCAAAATATAGCAGAATTGGTAGAAAAAACAGAAATAGATTCAGATAAAAATATATGGCTGTTAACGTTAAGAAAGCTCTAAATAATTTGCTTTAAAATAAATGTATGCAATTTTCGCACCTAAGTTTATATTTTTTCTAATTGATATTGTGATTATGGAAAAAAGAATTCATTTCCTCAATCACACCAACCCTTATTAATTCTTATTCAAAATCAAATCTCCTTATCACCTTAATTGGGGAGAGAATTTTTTTTCCAAAATTTCTAATTTTTATTAATTGAAAAAAAATATATTATCAATAGTGGATAATGGTAAAATCAATATATTTTTTAAATCAATTTCGTCTAAAAAGATCCGCTATCCACAATCGTAATTGAAGATTACATTTTAAAATTTATATTTAATTTAGAAGAAAACTTGATTAAAATAAATCAGTTGTTAAATATCTTTCTCCAGTATCGGGTAAAATCACGACGAGATTTTGTCCTTTTTTAAAGTCCTTATAAGCTATATTTAATGCTGCCCAAGTTGCGGCACCTGCTGAAACTCCAACAAAAATTCCCTCCAACTTCGCTAAGTCTTTCGCAGTTTTAGCTGCATCTTCATATGTAACCCTGACTATCTTGTCATATATTTCTGTATTTAATACCTCTGGAACAAAACCTGCACCTATACCCTGAATTTTATGTGGACCAGGTTGACCACCAGATAAGACGGGCGAGTCTTGCGGTTCTACAGCAAAAATTTTTACATGTTCTCCAATATTCTTTTTAAGTACTTCACCAACCCCAGTTATAGTTCCTCCTGTTCCTATTCCAGAAACTAGACCATCAACCTTATTTTCAAGGTCATCCATTATTTCGATAGCAGTGGTTTTTCGATGGATTTCAGGATTCGCCAAATTTTTAAATTGTTGAGGGATAAATACTTTATCGTTATCTTGAGATAATTCTTCTGCTTTCTGAATCGCTCCTTTCATTCCACCAGCTGAAGGAGTCAATACTAACTCGGCACCATAAGCTTTTAGAATTTTTCTTCTTTCAATGCTCATACTTTCTGGCATAGTTAAGATTAATTTATAGCCTTTCACGGCACACACTAATGCTAAACCTATTCCTGTGTTTCCTGATGTTGGTTCAACGATGATAGTATCTTTATTAATTATTTTTGCTTTTTCAGCCTCTTCTATCATAGCCATGCAAATTCTATCTTTTACACTGGCACCAGGATTAAATGCTTCTACTTTACCATAAATATTAGGCTCAATATCTATTGTCATTCTATTGAATTTTACTAAGGGTGTTCTCCCAATTGTTTCTATAATATTATTATATATTCTACCCATGTTAACAGACCTCCCTTTATTTTATATTATCATTTTTTTAATGTTGACTATCTTAGGTGACAAGGTATGGTATAAATTTAAACTTTATTTTTTTAAAAACTAAGAATAGTCTGAATTTAAGTTTACCATCTAAAAAAATAATTGAATTATTTCATTTAAATTTGGAAAAATAATCTCTTATTTAATTGAGCTTCCTCATTAACAAGTTCTTCTAAGGTATCATTAAGCAAATTTTTAAATTGTGTTTCAATTTGATTCCAGTATATGTTTAGAATGTTTTCAGGTCGAGAATCCTCAGATATTACTAATGGTCCATCTAATACTTCAATAATTTCGATAATTTCAATCTGACTAGCAGGTTTCTTTAATTTATAACCACCTTGGGATCCTCTCATACTTTCTACTAATCCTGCTTTTTTTAATATCGAAAGAAGTTGTTCAAGATAACTCTGTGGGATATTCTGAGTGGAAGCGATATCTTTTATCTGGATAAATCCCATGTTATAATTTTTAGCTAACTCAAACAGCGCTGCTAGTCCATATTTTACTTTTTTAGAAAAAATTTTCATGTTCCAGAATTATCAATTAAATAATTAGCTAGAGTATTACATTTTAGAATAAATTTTAATATTTAATAAATTTTTAAAAATTGCTAATTATTTAATTTCAATCTAATTAAGTAATATTAAGACTTTTTTTTTACTTAAATTCCAGAGCCATATTCACCAAAAAAAATCTCAATATCTTTTCTTTTAGGATTCTCTTCATCGAGTAATTTATTTTCTAAATATTCAATTCTAGCATTTAAAGTGGAGAGTGTAATAGCTAAAGGATCAGGGAGATTCCCATGTCTTAGGTCAATTTTTTCAATCTTTTCTCCCTCTCTTGATATTATCTTACCCGGAACCCCTACTACAACAGAGTTAGGTGGAACATCGTTGACAACAACTGAATTAGCTCCTATCCTTACATTATCACCAATCTTAATTGGTCCCAATAGTTTTGCTCCTGCTCCTACTACGATATCGTTTCCTAATGTTGGATGGCGTTTAACAGGCTCGATTGATACCCCTCCTAAAACTACACCTTGATATATGGTAACATTATTACCAATTTCGGATGTTTCTCCAATTACCACACCTCCACCATGATCTATAAAAAAATCGCTCCCAATCTCTGCCCCAGGATGTATTTCGATTCCAGTTAATTGCCGTGCAATTTCAGAAAGGTATCTAGGGATAAAAGGCATTCCAATGTTCCAAAAAAAATGAGCAATCCTATGTATCAATACTGCTTTTATTCCAGGATAACTTGTTAGTACCTCCATGAGAGTATGTGCAGCGGGATCTTTCTTAAATGCAGCAGTAACATCAGAAACGAAAAAATCTAAGATTTTTTGAAGGCTGCGGTCTAATTCTTCTTGATCTATTTCCTTTGACTTAAATTTTAGATCCAAAATGCACTCAGCACAATAATTATAGTGTTCTTTTTCTTTTGAGTCCAAGCATTTTCCGCAATTTAAACATCTGATAAAATCTTCCATCGCTAAAAAAATTCCTTTATTCTATGACTTGTATCTAAGAAATAAATGATTTATAATTATAAAAGCTTAATACTTATTTTTTAAAATAAATATTATCTTGTTTCCTTTTCAAGGGAAATGATCTATAAAGCTTTTCAATTTTTAAAATTTTAATAAATAATATTAAAGTTATGTGCAAAATTTGCTTGTAATTTTCTTTTGGCTAATAAATCAGTTAATAATCATGAAGAAAGGTATATTTCACTCTTAAAAATTAAATTTTTCTCACCTTAAAATCCCACAATATTTTCTTCATTTCAATTTTAATTGTAAAATAGCTTATACTGTAATCTACGAGATAAAATTATGTATTTTATGATAGAAAATAGGAAATTTATAGAAAATTATTAGTAAATTTTCTTTTCTAGTAATTTCAAACCAAATTTCTTTGGTGGAAAGTTTAAACTTTTTTTCTAATTATACTTTAAAGTTTAAACTAAAAGGGGAATATTTGTTTAGATTAATAGAATTCCGTAATACTTAAATAAGGATAGATTTAATAATAAATCAGATGATTTACCAATTTATTTTGAATTCATAAAGGAGATTTTTATATGATTGTTGAAGATATATATTATGTTTCAGACTATGAGGAAAAAGTTAGTCTATATTCTTTGTCTCCATCTAGCAAATTCATTTTATATTTGTTAAAACAAAGAGGATCTTTAACTCAAATGGAAATATTAAGGAAAACACTTCTTCCAAAGCGTACAGTTGCATACGCTCTAAAAAAGTTACAAGAAAATCACTTCATCAGAAAATATAAAGATACTACTGACAAGCGAGTTAGTATTTTTGAAATACTAATTTGATTGTATTTTATTTATAAATAGATTCATATGTGCAACATAAAAAAAGCTGTTTTTTAATATTAGAATTGAATATTTTTTGTATAATTTGAAAAAATCTAATCAACAATTGCAGATATATTTTCATCTTTAATTTCTACAGGTTTTACTTTTTCTAAGAAATATGGATCTATGATGGAAGATATTTGCTTAAAATCATAGTGTTTCGCTTGTATTGCTTTTAACTTGCAAGTGGAAGCACACTTCCCACATCCTTTACATAGTGCAGAATTAATAACAGCTTTTTTAACTGGGATACTAACATCTTCAAATCTACTCTCAGCATCAACAATGTCAATTGCTTTAAAAGCACAATTCTCGGCACATTTCCCACAACCGTTACACTTCTCAGGATTTACAATTAGATCCTTGAAATAGCATTCAATTGAAAGTAGAAACGACATAAATTCAAGATTGGTTGAAGAAATTTTTCCTCTACTCAAAAATCTACTGGCTCTTCCCGCGGCTCCATTTGCCTGAGTTATAGAATCTTGAATATTTTTTGGCCATTGGGCACATCCGCATACAAATATTCCATGCGTTACAAAATCTAAAGGTCGTAGTTTTTCATGAGCTTCTGGAAAAAAGCCATAATCATCTAAGGGTACCTCTATCATGGATGCTAATTCTTTTAAATTCTTTGATGGAATTAATGGAGTCGCTAAAATAATCATGTCTGTTTCAAAATTTATCTTTTTGGTGTCATCAAAATCGTCATATATTTCTATATTATATTTTTCTGGATTATTGTTAGTTTTGACTATCTCTGGTAAATTATTTAGATTGTATCTTAAGTAATTTGCAACTTTTTTACGTTTACTGAAGATTTCTTCAAATTCCAATTTTGCTGTGTGAAGATCTCTAAATAATACAAGTATTTCAATTTCTGGTTTTAACTCCTTTAACATTTTAATATTTTTGATAGCATTTATACAACATACATTCGAACAATATGAGTACCCAAATTTCTGCCTTGCTTGAACACATAAGATAGTTGTTATATGATCAATTTTATCAAGCCAAGACTTATCCTCCTTTTTTAATTTTTGTTCTAATTCAAGTAATGTTATTACATTCTGATTTCTTTCATTATATTGAAAAAAACCTTTTGGTTTATATTCTTGGCAACCTGTTGCTACTATAATAACACCTGCTTTGATTGTATAAATCTCGCTGTTAATATCATAGATATCAATTATATAATTGCCAATTGTTCCTTTAATTTCTTTTAGTCTTGAACTTCTATAAACCTCAATCATTTCATTTTTCTTTACTTGTTCAATTAGATTATGAATAAAATCTGAAGCCTTTTGTTTAGTTGGATATAAAATGTTAATATGATTTAAATTGCCACCTAAAATTTTCTCCTTTTCGACAATATATGTCTTAAATCCTTGATTACTAATGTTTAAAGCTGCTGTCATTCCTGAGACACCACCACCAATTATTAAAGCACTTGGTTCAATATTGATTACATCTTTTTCAGGAAGGATTTTAATTTCCCTTTCTTTTATCCTCGAAAACTTTTCAGAATTTAACATAATAGCTACTTGTCCTGCAACACCACTAGCGTTTGACACGGTTTCCGTTATATTCATTGGACGATGACATAAACCACATAAAAATATTCCTTCACGAGTAGATAACGAGTTATTAGTATAAGATCTTTCTTTGAAAAAGTTAAATTTGTCCAATTCAATACCTAAAATTTGGGCTAATTTCTTTGTCCCTTTCGAAGGGATTAAGGGAGCCGCGAGCACAACTAAATTTGATCTGAAATCTTTTGATTTTTCTTCTTTTAAGTCTATATAACTTATAATTAAATCATTTGTATCTAGATCTTCCTTAACCTCAGTTATTTTGGTATAAAAGTACTTTATCCCATACTCTTGTTGGGCTTTTTTTGTATACTCATAAAAATTTTTACCAAATACTCTGATGTTATGGCGAAAAACGACAACTTGAGAATTTTCTAAGTTAAGTTTCGTATTTAATGCTTGTTTAGCAGTATACATACAACACACGCGGGAACAATAAGAAATATCTTTCTCTGAACTACTGGAAGCCAGACATTGTATAAATGTTATTGTTTCTGGTTCTTTTTCATCGCTAGGTCTTAAAACTTGACCCCCAAAAGGACCAGAAGGGCTTAAAATTCTTTCATATTCTAAAGAATTCACGACATTATCGTATCGATAGCCCCATTTTGATGCTAACTCATCACTTTTCATATCAAATCCAGTAGAAACCACTATTGCACCTACTTTTACATTAAATGTTTCTAAAGTTTGCTCAAAATCGATAGCCTCGACTTGACAGATTTTTTTGCATACTCCACACACATCCCTATTAAGATATAAACACAAATCAGAATCGATTAAATAAGTTGGGGGTGTAGCTTGAGGAAATGGAATATAAGAGGATTTTCTTTTCCCTAAATTCATATCAAAAATATTTGGACTTTCCACTTTCGGGCATTTTGCCGCACAATCTCCACATCCTCTACATTTTGTTTCATCTATATAGCGTGGGTTCTTAACAATGGTTACGGTGAAATCTCCCGCGTTCCCGTTTACTTCTTTAACTTCACTTAGGGTATACAGTTCAATGTTAGGATTTTTATACACAGATACCATTTTAGGAGCAAGAACACATAAACTGCAATCATTTTCAGGAAACAATTTATCAAATTGAGCCATTCGACCTCCAATTGATGGTTCTTTTTCAACAAGATAAACTTTAAAACCTAATTCAGTTAGATCTAACGAGGTTTGAATTCCTGCAATCCCTCCTCCAATTACTAATACAGATCCTTCCATTTTCTTAAATCCTCAATAAATAATCTTGTACATAGATGAATTTATAATTTTAAACCAATCCTATCAAATAAGTCAAAATCGGTTTTCTTTAATCTTAAAAATAGGACAAATTTTTATATAAATGTTTTGTCTATAAAATGTCGAAATTTATAATTTTTTTATTAGAAAATGTTCAAAAATGAAAACTTTTTTTATTAAGTGATTGAAAAAATCAATTTTTAATTTAAAATCTATACCTTTTCATTAATTTTATTTCAAGCTGAAACATTAGAGAAAAGATTTGTTTCTATTTTCAACTTATGACATGATCAAAAAAGATCATATATGAAATTGTCATTTTGAGAAACGTTAGATATAGAATTGCCTTTGTTAAAGAGGTCCTAACTCTTTTATCTGATTAGTAAATTCTGTGATTAAATCTGCGAATCGCTTACCTTCAGATGCACTTACCCACTCTAGCCTCACACGTTTTCCATCTATTCCTAGCTGCTTGATAATAATGCTATGTAATCTTTCGAATCTCTCTTTAGTATATTCATTTCCTGAAATATAATGACAGTCACCAATATGACACCCACTTATAAGAACCCCATCTGCTCCATTTTTAAGAGCTTTTAACACAAATGAAGGTTCAACTCTTCCAGAACACATAACACGCACAATTCGCATATTAGGGGGATATTGAAATCTTGAAACTCCAGCTAAATCTGCTCCAGCATAAGAGCACCAATTACAGCAAAAAACCAATATTTCAGGATTAAATTCTTTTTCTACATCTTCTTTTTCTGATTTTGACATATATTTTCACTCATTTTATAC
>JBHLRJ010000100.1:0-4659 GCA_048882645.1 Candidatus Thorarchaeota archaeon | reverse complement strand
ATACGAATTTATTCTAATAAATAGGTGTCGATCATTGCGGTAATCTGATCAAAGTCGTAATGCTTTACAGCTATAGCACGGTTTGGACAAGTAGCTGCACAAGTTCCACAACCTTTACATAAAGCGGGATGAATGAACGATTTTTTAACAACTAAACTAACTTCTTCAAAGTCTTGAGTTGATTCTATTAATTCAATAGCATTATAGGGGCAAACCTCAACACATTTTCCGCAACCAATACACAGTTCTGGATTTGATTCTGCTACAATTCCAGAAGTTGTGATTTCTTTTGCTCCTAAGAATCTACTTGCTCTTCCGGCAGCACCGTTAGCTTGTGCAATAGATTCTTGTACATTTTTCGGCCATTGAGCACATCCGCATAGAAAAATTCCATCAGTAGCAAAGTCTAATGGTCTTAACTTAACATGTGCTTCCAAAAAAAAACCATTTTTATCCAATGGAACTTTAAGTTTTTTTGCTAAATCATCCAAGTTATTAGCTGGAACTATGGGAGTTGACAGCACTACCAAATCTGTATCAAACTCAATTGTATCTTGTAGGTTGGTATCAAATACTTTGATATTATACTTTTCAGTTTTACCTTTACTCTTTGACACCTCTGGAATATTATCTAAATCATATCTTAGGAATATAGCATCTTTTCTACGCTCACGATAATATTCTTCATATCTTTTCTTTGCCATTTGAAGATCTCTGTAAAGAACAATGATCTCTAGATCCGGTTTTAACTCTCGCAAGAAGCTTATATTTTTAATAGTATTACCACAACACGTATTTGAACAATAAGTTATACCCTCTTTTTGTCTAGCATTCACACACAAAATTGTTGTCACTCTATCGATATTTTCCAGCCACTCTTTACCTCCATTTTTTAACTTTTGTTCAAGCTCCAATTGAGTTATTACATTTTTATTTTTTCCATCATATTGAAATAATCCCTGGGGTTTAAATTCTTGACCTCCAGTTGCAACTATTATTGTTCCTATTAATAAGTCATGAACTTCTTTTTTTGAATCTGTAATTGAAACCTCATAATTACCGATATACCCTTTAATTTCTTTTATTTCAGATTCTAAGAAAACTTGAATATTTTTATTCTTCTTTATTAGTTCTTTTGTTTCATTTAGAAGTGAGGACGCATCTTCGTGAACAGGATAAAGCTTATTTAAATAATTCAAATTCCCTCCTAAGATTTTCTCTTTTTCGATTAAGTAAGTTTTAAAGCCTTGGTTGGCAATATTTAGTGCAGCACTCATACCGGCAATCCCTCCACCAATCACTAGTGCGGATGGAGTAATGCTTAAAGATTCTTCTTTTAAAGGTCTTAATAATCTTGCTTTTGCAACATTCATGCGAATTAAATCCTTTGCTTTTTCCGTAGCGGCTTCGAGTTCGGTCATATGAACCCAAGAGCACTGGTCACGAATATTAACCATCTCAAAAAGGTATTTGTTCAATCCTGCTTCCTCACATGTTTGTTGAAATAATGACTCATGTGTCCTCGGAGTACAAGATGCAACAATAAACCTATTTAGTTTATAATCTTTAATTAGTTCCTTTATTCGAGTTTGAGAATCAGAGCTACAAGAATAAAGATTGTCTTCGCAATGAACCACATTGGGTAATGTCCTAACATATTCTGCGACATTAGGAACGTCGACATACTTTCCAATATTAATACCACACCAACAAATCATTACTCCAATTCGAGGATCATCAGTGATTTTAACTTCCTTTTCGGCTTCCTCAATTTCCTTTTCTCTTATTTGTGTGAACTTTACAGGATTTAATAATGTTGCAACTTGCGATGCAACTCCACTTGCATCAGCTACTGTCTCTGGAATATCCTGAGGCCCTTGGCAAAATCCACATAAAAAGATTCCTTCTTTAGATGATAGAGATTTGTTAAAATATGATTTTTCTTTAAAAAAAAGGTAATTATCTAATTTAAGATCTAATATTTTTGCTAATTCTTGGCTACCCTTTGAGGGAACTAGTGGTGTAGCTAATACAACCAAATTCGCTCGAAAATCGTGAAATTTACCAGTTTTTAAATTTTCATAATGGATAATTAAATCATTAGTTTCAGAATCTTCTTCAATTTTACTAATCTTGGTTTGAAAATATTTTACTCCATATTCACTTTGAGCCCTTTCAGTAAATTCATAAAAATTTTTCCCATAGGCTCTAATATCATGCCTAAATACAAAACATTTAGAGTTTTCTGAATGTTCCTTGGTTATTATTGCTTCTTTTGCTGTATACATACAACAAACTGAAGAACAGTAGGGAACATTTTCATGTAGATCTCGTGACCCGGCACACTGAATAAATGCAATAGTTTCAGGTTCTTCCTCGTCGCTTGGTCTTAAAACATGACCTCCGAAAGGTCCTGAAGCACATAAAATACGTTCATATTCGAGGGCACTAACTACATTTTTATAATGATAACCCCATCTAGGAGATAATGCTTCCGCAGGCATATCAAAACCTGTTGCAACTACCACAGCCCCTACATTAATTTTAAATTCTTGAGGTTTTTGATCATAATTAATCGCTTCAGCTTGACAAACTTTTTCACAGACTCCACATACCCCTTTTGTTAATTTTAGGCAGATTTCTGGATCTATTAAGTAAACAGGAGGAACTGCTTGTGGGAAAGGGATATATACAGATTTTCTTTTACCTAAATTCATATCGAATATGTTTCCAACTTCAATTTTAGGACATTTCGTAGCACAGTCCCCACAGCCCTTACACTTTGACTCTTCAATATAACGAGGCTTTTTAAGAACTGTAACCGTAAAATCTCCTGGTTCTCCTGAGATTGCTTTAACCTCATGATAAGTCATGAGTTCAATATTAGGATTTCTAAAAACTTCAACCATTTTTGGAGCAAGAATGCATAAACTACAATCATTTGTTGGAAAGGTTTTATCTAATTGAGACATTCTTCCCCCAATTGAAGGATTTCTTTCTACTAAGTATACTTTAAATCCTAATTCAGTTAAATCTAATGATGTTTGAATTCCTGCTATTCCCCCTCCTATAACCAAAACAGATCCTTCCATTATTATTTTACCCCCAATTTCTCATCAGATTTAACAATTTTTACAAGATCTGCTATAAATTCTGAAAAATCTAAAATTTGAACTGATGAAATATTATCATAATCATTTTGAATACAGGATAAGTGGATACGACATTTCGGACATGAAGTGACCATTATTGATCCTGCTTCAGTTGCTTCTAACATACGTTTATAGCGTAAAGCCTTAGATTTTTCATTGCAGTTCATCCAAGAACTAACGCCACAGCATAAAGAGTTTTCTTTGTTATGAGTCATTTCATTGAATTTATAACCTAATTTTTCTAATGTGGTAAAAATTTCCCTTATTTTTTCTATTAAATTATCATTTTTTGGTAAAAATCGACTTAATCGACAGGGATCATGATAAGTAAATTGAATTTCTTCTCCTTTTTTCTTGGGATTTTTAAATTCAATTTTGCCTTCTTTCCAATTATCATATATATATTCAATTATATGTTTAACTTTATATTTTTCATTAAAATCGTCAAATAATTTTGAATAATCAACTTTAAGTGTTCTGTAGCACTCAGCGCAGGCTGTAACAATGGTAGACACACCAGCATTTTTGAAAGCTTCAACATTTTTTTTAGCTAACTTGATAAATGCTTCCAATTTTCCCTGTCCCCAATATATATCATGTCCGCAACATATCTCATCTTTCATCACTACTATAGGTTCTTTCTCAGTTTGGTATAATAATTTTAGAGTATTTGTTGCGATTGAATCCATACCTTGGAATTCAAATTGGAAATACGGAATACATCCTACAAAATATAAAGTTTTCCCTTTATCAGAAATCTTACAATCTTTAGGAACCCATTCTAGGTTTCTCTCGGGGTAGATATTTTCTTGACTCATTATCTCAGATATTGTAGTATATATGCCCTTATGTGCTATATATTCATCAGGATTTTGATTAGCTATTTCTCTCATTTTATATCTAGCAACTCTAACAAGATCAGCAAAATTTATACCTTCTGGGCAATACTGAAGACATGTATTACAAGATAAACAATCCCAAAGTACACCACTTTCAATTATTTTATCTTCAAATCCTTCTAAAATCATTTGAATAATTCTGCTTGGTGTAAACTTCTGAACTTTGCTAATTTGACATACACCGGAACAGCGTCCACATTGATAGCACCGTTTCAGCATATCCCGTAGTTTTTCTTCGGAGATCTTCTCCAAATACAAATCAGTTTCATCTTTTTTTAATTTTAGTTTACTCTTTTCACCTATTTCTGTTATTATACCCACATCCAAACCTTATTTATGATAAAATGAAATAAAGAAATGCTCTAAATTAGTTCTTATAATCTTTTATATTTATTATTCTTTTTTTTTATCTTGTATAAGTAAAATAGTTCAAAGAATTTTTTAATGTCCCATACGTTTTTTGAAATCGAGAGATAATAGCTTTATGGTCTTATTAACATTTTGAAGTCCAGACCTTCTTCTTCTTTCACTGATTTGTAGAATTCACATTTAATACAATTTTTGTATTTTTGTGCATAACTACCTTGAGGTTTGCCTCCACATAATGT
>JBHLRJ010000099.1:0-15524 GCA_048882645.1 Candidatus Thorarchaeota archaeon | reverse complement strand
CCATAGCATAATTATAGAAAGCAGATATGCTCTTATAATTGTCATTATTAGGATCCTTCTTATGATTCACATTTACATCTCTCTTTATCCAATCTTTAAGAGCAGGTGATATGGAAATTGATTGCTGTTCAACTTTTTTGTTCGAGAGGAACTTCTTTGAAGTTGTCATAAATTGGATAATTTTTTCTTGTTATTAAATATATAGTAGGTATAAAGCTCTAAAATTATAGCTTAATTTTGCTCAAGATGATGGAATTTGATTGGTTTTTGTTTCAAAATATACATATTTTTCAATATTTATTTAGCGCCCCAATTTTCTTCATATAAGCTCTTATGGCATGAAATTTATAATGATTTCATGTTTTTATTTCTATTATTAATATTTATAAAGGTTTTATGAAAAGTCACAATAAGGTAAAATTAAGGATAAGAATCAAGGGGATGGCAGGAAATTCCTTGAGGGGAGTAAAAAATTAGGGTTTGAGGAGGTCGAAATTCAACTTTTATTTTACTTTTCTTATTTATATATTTTTATATCCAAAAAATTTCAGTCATTTACTTTTGGTAAGTAGTATTTTCCGCCTATCTCTGAAACATTTGAAAATTGTGAAAGAATTTCAAACATATACTCTCGTTCGCTTTGGTATTTAGGCTTAAACAATCTAACATGAAAGATGAGATCCTTAGTATTTTCAATATCGACCCAGTGCATTTTCTCGAAGTATTTTAAGATATGAAGAATTTTTTCTTCTTTCTCTGGGTACTTTGATAATTCTTCTTGTATTAAATTAGTCCATTCCTTTTTTGTTTCTTCATTATTAAAGCAAATAATGATATTTTTATCTTCAGCCATTTTCATCCATAAGTAATAATCCTCATCATTGATAACTCTACTATAATTTGTAAAATATGTAAGATTATCATTCATTAACTTAATTCTCTCTGGTTTAGCCAGATCTTTCCTATAAAACAAATCGGTGGCCTTTAAATCATATCTGTAATAAATATCCTTAAAGGAATACACACAATCAGTTACTTTGATACCTAATAAGCCAAAAAATGCTGCTGTATACTTACATGTTTCATATCCTAAATTTTGAGCGAGCCCTACGAATTCGAATGTTGCAGTCAAATCAGTTTTAGTTTTTCCTGTAAATAGATCTATTTTGAATTCTTTTGTGAGATTATTTGAAACTAAATAGTTTTTTATTCTTTCAACGAGAATTTTTATGCTTGAGATGTTTGTAGGATCCATTTTACTCAAGTAAAACTTTCGTATTGTCAAAAAGAATAAAGTAACCTTTTCAAAAGTAAGATCTGAGTATCTATTTGTTTTTATTGCTTCTTCATAATATGGAATTACAGCACTGAACGAAAGTCTATCAAAAAAGGTTTTAAATTCACTGTCAACAAAATTGTCTAGGTCATCTAAATTCTTCCCTTTATCAAAACAATCTAAAGTGGTCTCCATTACATAATTATATAAAGCGGATACACTTTTGAACCTCGGATCATCTGGATTTTTCTCCTGACTTTCATGTACATAGTTTTCTATCCGCTCTTTAAGTTTAGATGTGATAGAAATAGTTTGCTGGGTTGTTTTTTTTTTTGAATAATTTTCTGAGGGCATCTTAACACCTTAAGTTTTCACATATTTGTTCAATATTAAAAAATATCTATCAAATAATAAAAAGACAAAGATTATTAAATATATTCTAAAGTATTTATTCTTAGCATTTTGAGAGGGATTATTCTCTCGAATTGTGGATTTTTACAATTTTTACTAACAAAAAAGCTTAGAGACATAAACTCCATCTACTTTATATCCTAAATCATAGAACCAATCACGGACTCCAATTCCGCTGATTACTGCTAATTTTTTGGCATTAAATTCTTCATGTGAAATTGTTTCAGCCTTTTCCATTAAAAGTTTACCAAATCCACGATGTTGGATTTGAGTGAAACGATTAGGTTTTAAATCCTTCGGGACCATCTCTCCAACGATTTTAATTTCCCTTACAATTAATGTTTTTCCATCATTTAATTCTGGTCTATGTGCATATTCTGAGGGTTTTCTAAGGCGCAAGAATCCTATTAAGTAGTCTTCTTCTTTATTTTCAAATGATAAAAAGATTTCTCTTCCTTTTGAGGCTTCATAATCTAAACGATACAATTTAACATTATCCAAGGAACTATCAAAACTAATTAGAGTTTTTTTATTAATTTTTAGTGCATATTCCCTGCATCTTATGCAATTGCATTTATTATTCAATTCAGTTAATCTATTATGAATCAGTTGTCTCAAATTACTCCTTTTACAGCCTGCTTCAATCAAAGTCGCTGGAATGTCTCTCATGATTCTTTGGATTCGAACATATGGAGGTATACTTTGTTTAACCTCAGCTAATAAATTAATTAATTCTTGATCTGAATAAGGTGAGTAAATTCCTTTTTTCCACCAATTATATAATTCAGTACCTTTTATAACAAGAGTTGGGTAGATTTTTAGCATATCTGGTCGATAATCAGGATTTGAAAAAAGAGAATCAAACATATTAATGTCTTTACAATAATTTGAATTTGGCAAATTGGGCATTATATGCGCGTTGATTTTTAATCCAGCATCCTTAGCGATTCGTATAGCTTCAATACTATCAATAGTGGTATGACCTCTTTTAACTATATTATAAATCTCATTATAGATGGTTTGTATACCGATTTCAACTCGGGTTGTTCCATAATTTAACATCAAATCAATATGACTTTCTTTACAATAGTCAGGTCTCGTTTCGATTGTAATGCCAACGATTCTTCTAAAAGATCGCTCAGCTAATTTTTTAGCTTCTTTTAATGTATCTACTCTCTGTTCTATTACTCCTTCTAGGGCACCCTTTATAAAGGTTTTTTGATATTTTATATCAGATGACAGGAAAGTCCCACCCATTATTATTATTTCAATTTTATCAACCGTATGACCGATAGCTTCTAAATCTTTTATCCTACTTTTAACTTGAAGATAAGGATCGTAATTATTATGAAGAGATCTCATAGCTGCTGGTTCTCGACCTGTATACGATTGAGCCACTTTTTCCCCTGGCTGTGAATCAGATCCCGGACAATAAATACAGGTTCCTGGACAAGGGAGAGGTTTAGTCATTATAGCAATGACGGAAACACCTGAAAGAGTTCTTGTTGATCTTCTTTTTAATATTTGGGTTACTATTTGGCTTTCTTCTTCGTTTGCAAAACTTAAAATGGTTGCATTTTTGATTACCTTATGATAATGATATTTTTTCCCTATCTGGCCCTTAATATTGGTTATTTTTTGACGTGAAATTTCAGGGTGGTGAATTAAATAGTTGATAAGCTCTCTTGAAATCTTCCTTACCTTCTCATTGTCATCTATGCCGCTCATTTTTAATCGCCAATATCTGGTTATATAAATAGATTAATTTGAGGGAATTTTTCTTCCAGAGAAATCTCGAATATTTTTACCAAAATCTTCTAATTTCATTAATTCATTGGAGCTAAATATAGGACCATCTGCACAAACTAACAAACCTAAGGGATCTAATGCGCACAATCCACACAATCCACAACCACATCTCATAATTCTCTCAAGACTAACATAAAATTTGATACCATAAGAGACACAAATTTGAAATAATTTATACAGCATTATCTCAGGACCACATGAATAGACTGTGGTATTATTTAATTCTTTTGGTGTGTAATCATTGATTAATTTCTCAAAGATATCAATTGTAGAACCTTCTTCACCATAACTTCCATCATCAGTACAAAAATGAAGTTCGGTAGATTTTGGATTGTAATGAGAAAATTCATCAATAAAAATTAAATCGTTACTTTCTTTTGCACCTTCGA
The DNA here is from genome assembly GCA_048882645.1 of Candidatus Thorarchaeota archaeon. Lineage (GTDB taxonomy): Archaea > Asgardarchaeota > Lokiarchaeia > Sigyniarchaeales > SOKP01 > Loki-b32. The sequence goes on along the minus strand of JBHLRJ010000099.1, from coordinate 11,639 downwards.
TAACTTTAAATTGAAAGTCTAATCTGTATAGTTCATTCATAAAAAACTTAAGTGGCGCCATTCCAATTCCGCCACCAACTATAATAATGTTCCTGTTTCTGTCAATAGGAATTTCAAAATAATTACCTAAAGGCCCTCGAACCCCTATATAATTGTCGACTTTCAACTCATGCATTGCATGAGTACAATCACCTACATCTTTTACTGTAATCCCCCAATTAGCATCATTATCACATGCAGAAATAGACATTGGTATTTCATCCACTCCAGGGACCCATATCATTGCAAATTGACCTGGTTTTGGTTTTAAAGCATTTGGATTTCTGAAAATGAGTGTCTTAATGTCTCTACAGTCATTAATTATTTTACTTATTTTAATCATCTGAATAGTGTTTTCAGTCAAAATCAGACACCTCTTGGATTTTAAATTGATGAGCCAAACCTTTAATGTCATTTATAGAGTCATATTCATATTCTTTTAGATATCTTATTACACCTTCATTGATTTCAGTTAGTATTTCCACACCTTTATGTAAAGCTGTACCAATTTGTACTGCTGAAGCTCCAGCTAAAAAAAATTCCACAACATCTTGCCAAGAATCTATCCCACCACAGCCTATGATAGGGATTTTTAATAATTTATATAAATCATATACTTTTTTCGTAGCAATTGGATGGATTGCTTTTCCTGAAAGACCTCCACTGCCATGAGACAATATAGGTATTTTAGTTTTAACGTCAATTGACATTGCTGCTAGAGTATTTATAGCCACAACACCATTAGCTCCTGCTTTTTCAGCAGCCAAAGCTATTTCTCCTAAATTTGTTACATTAGGATTTAATTTTACAAATAAAGGGACATTAAGTGCTTCTTTTAGTAATTTTACAAGAGAAAATGTTAAATTGGCATCAATTCCTATTGAAGATACTTTGGCGTGTGGGCAAGAGATATTAATTTCAATTGCATCAGCTCCTGCATTTTCCGCTTGAATTGCCACATCACAGTATGATTCATTTGTATTTCCAAAAACACTTACAATCAAAGGGAAATCAAACTTCTTAATTTCCTTTATTTCAAGAATAAATTCTTCTATTCCAGGATTTGCCAAACCGACTGCGTTTAAAAATGTCCCGGGGTAAATTTCAATAATGGAGGGATTTCTGAAACCTTTCCTCGGCTTCGGCCCAATCGATTTTGTTGTTACAGCACCAGCACCATTGTCAATAACTCTCTTCATCGAAGAAAAAGAAACTCCCAAAATGCCAGAGGCTAATATGAGAGGAGATTTTAATTTTAAACCAGAGAGATTAATTTCTAGCATTTTTTAAAAGAAAATAATGATTATAATTTTATAATAATTATTAATAGAACAAAAAATAGCTCTGAATTATCTCAGAAAAATGAAGGCATATATAGTAGATACACTAGTGGGAGTTTTTACATTTGATGAAACGGGTAATATTTTAAATTTTCTTGATTTTGAGGATGATACTCAAAAAATTGTTCAGTTTTATAATGCTATTGATGACGGGGTTATTCAGAATATATATGAAAATTTATTGTTAGAACTGAAAAATTCAGGTTTTGATAAATTTATATTTGATAATAAGAATTTACAAACTTTAACATCACAAATCTTAGGGTATGAGACGTTTTATGAAAGTTCCTCTCTTGAACTAAAAAATTTTCGAAGGAATCTGGAAAAACAATTAAAAAAGGTTGGCATAAACAAAAGTAAAAATGAGATACTCACACAATATAAAGAAATAAGCGCAGAAATAAGCAAGAAGAAAGTAAGCCAAGCAAGTGGCCATTCTGATAATATTATAATTCAGATCACGAATGCTTTGGATATAATTAAAAAATCTATAAGTTTATTCTCAAGCCATTTAAGAGAGTGGTACGGCTTACATTTCCCAGAATTAACGGATAAAGTTATTGATGATAATATTCTCTTAGCAAAGTTAGTTTCTATTTTAGGAAGTAGAGAGAGATACAGTTATAATAACCTTAAAAAATCATTTGACTTTAATGAGAAAAAAATTCTTAGGTTAGAGAAATATGCTTCAGAATCTATGGGAGCAAACTTTGATCTCAAAATAGTTCAAGATTATGCTAACCAAATTATAGCTTTAGATACATATCGAGAAGAGTTAGAAGAATATTTAACATTTACAATTGAAAAAATTGCTCCAAATATAAATGCGATTATAGGATCATTAATAGGAGCTAAACTTATTGCGAAGGCAGGTGGTTTAAAAAAATTAGCGTTTATGCCTGCATCAAGAATACAATTATTGGGTGCTGAAAAAGCACTTTATCGCTTCCTCAAAACTGGGGAAAAGAGACCAAAACATGGTATACTTTTTCAATGGAACCAAATTAGGTCGGCTAAGCCCTATCATAGAGGTAAAATTGCTCGTGTTGTAGCAGGAAAACTAGGTATTGCAGCCAAGGTGGATCATTTTAGTGGTGATTTCATTGGAGATGATTTAATAAAAGAAATCGAAATTAAAATAAAAGAAATCGAGATTAAATACCCAAATCCTCCTGTAAAAGCAGAGACAAAAAAAAGAAGAAAAAAGAAATCAAAAAGAAGAAGATAAAGAAAAATGTATTATTATGACAAATACAGAAATTAGAAATCATCCAAAATTCTATAATGTATTCATTTCAGGACCTAAAGAAAGATTAAAACTTTATACAATAAACAGCGATCCAGGAAACAGAGTTTATGGAGAAAAATTAATATCTTATCGAGGCATTGAGTATAGGGAATGGGATCCTTATAGAAGTAAGTTAGCAGCTTTGCTATTAGGAAATCCTATAAGCAATTTCTTCACCGAAGGCTTAAATTGCTTATATTTAGGAGCATCATCAGGAACTACTATTTCTCACCTTTCTGATATTTTAACGAAGGGTATTATTTATGGTGTGGAATTTGCTGAGAGAAGCATCAGACAATTAATTCAAAATATATCGAGGAGAGTAAACATTATCCCAATACTAGCTGATGCTCGAGATCCTACAAATTATGCGAAATCAGTATTTACTAATATTGATTTAATTTACCAAGACATATCTCAACCAAACCAAGCAGAAATCGCAGTAAATAATTGTAATTATTACTTAAAAGATACAGGATTATTGATTCTAGTGATAAAGTCCCAATCAATTGATAGTGTCCAAAAATCTGAAGTTATATATGAACAAGAGAAAGTGGTTCTGGAAAAGTCAGGTTATAGTGTACTTGAGAGTGTAAACATACATAAATATGCAGCGAATCATATAATCCTCATAGTTAAAAGAAAGAGTACTTAGAAAAAATCGGATATTTTTCTGTTAATTACTTCTTCATTAAATATCTTTTTTGTAGTTTCCCATGATTTTCTTGCGAAAGGAGGGACATTTTTTTTTTCTTTCATCCAATTTCGGAGGAAACTAATAGTTTTTCTGTCAGATGGATAACCCGATCCAAAATCACCAAATTTTTCCTTTATTTCCTCAATAATAGAGTCCCTTTTATCTTTAGCAATGATTGAGGCGGCCGACACTATTGGAAATATATCGTCAGCTTTATGCTTTGAAATTATTTCTTCTGGAATATAATCTATTAATTTTAATATTGATTTTCTGAATCTAGCTTCATTTACATCAACTGCATCAATGTATATTGAGCTAGGTTTTAATATATTTATAATTTCAGCCATTTTTTTCTCTTCTAACTCATTTAATGTAATTTTTTTTACTTCTCTTTGGTCAATTTCATCAGGAGAAACAATTATGATTTTGTAAGAATGACAATTATTTATAATAAGATCTGCGAGTGCTCTTCTCCGTTTTGTACTTAATTTCTTAGAATCTTTTACACCAATCTCAAGAAGAAAAGGAAGGTCTGTTTCTTGGATACAAACTCCACATAAAACAAGAGGACCGATTACAGGGCCTTTTGGTCTAAAATTCGAGATGAATTATATTCTACCAGCCTCGTCTATACCACAAACTAATCTAGATTTTTCCTCAAGATTCTTGGATGAGTTCAATAAATTCTTCCTCATCATCAACTTCTTCCAAATTCTTTATTTTTACAATATGAATATCTTTTCCTTTTATAGATCCTGGAATTTTTATGTTATTATCAATGATATAAAGAGCAGTTTTATGGAACAAATCATTAAACATTTTCAAACAATTAAAATTCATTTCATTTACGTTCCCTTGCTCTTCGGAGACAGCAGAGAAAAGTGGATAAAAATTATCGCTTTCGCCTTTATTAAATGAAGAAAACAATGATAATTTAAAAGGGATTGAACCTTTCTTATACCAATAGGAAGACAATCCAAGATCATTGATTATTGTTTGCACTTGCGATTCAAATTCGCTTAATTCTTTCCCTTCATCAGAGTCCTTATCTTCTATATCATATTGAATATTCCATTTGAAGATATTTATTTGTTTGAAAATCTCCTTATCCTCCAAAACGTTTAAAATTTTCTGAGACATTTCTTCTGAGGGTCTCATACTCTCATTTTCATATGAACTGACTGTTCTTTTTGTTATACCCAGTTTTTCTGAAAATTCCTTTCTGGTAATTAATTGTTGCTCTCTCAATTCCCTCATCAAATTACCATCTAAAAATACCACACCCCCACCTCTCCTTGCTAGAATATGGGGATATATATTACTTGTAAGAATATACTCAAGTGTATTTAAGGTTATAAACGGAAGGCCATTTCTCACATATATTGTATTATCTTCTAGTTTTTGATATCTATTTCTAAGACCTATTAAAAGAGGTTTAGATTTTAAGATCATTGATAGGGATTTTATATCTCGGATTAAATCAGGATTCACATTATCTATATTTGGGAAGACTTTTACACTAAAAATTAAATCATCTTTCTTAACTAATAAATCAAAGCAAAACTTACTCTTTTTAGTTGCGAAATCTCCTAAAAGGAGAGTTTCATAATTAGCCTTTCTTAGTAGGTTATTAATCCGTTCAATAACAGTGATAGTCATTAAATACAATTACTTAAATGATATTTTATAATTAAATGTTTTTTTGTGATAATAATGTATTAAAACTTATTTAATTTATTTCTGTACTCATTAATTTTCATCAAGAATAAGTTAATTTCTAAATAACTGTAAGGAGAAAAATCTTTCTTTTTAATTTCAGGAAGTGTTTGATAATTTTAAAAAATCTGCATCTGTAATGATTCCAACAAAGTTATGTTGTATATTCTTTACTAAAACGGCAGAATATTTTACAAGTAAATCTGAAATATCTTTTGCATTCCAATTTTCATCAACTTCAGGAAAAGGTAATTCTTTTATGAGTGATACATCTGCTCCAAGAATTTGGGGATTTTCAGTGATTGATTTCTGAATTTTCTTTGATGTTATGCTACCTAAATTATATTTATCTTCGATAATTGGAAGTTGTGAGATTCCATGTTTATTCATTAACTCTACAGCGTCTCTTATTGAGGAGGTAGGCTTAATGGAAATAAGATTTGGAGTCATAATATCTTTAGCTTGTTTTTTTGATTTTTTTCGTGTAAGGCGTTCATTCTCTAAATAGTTAAAAATCTTTTTAACTTTGGAATAAGGAGGATCAATAGTGCCATTTTCTATTCGCGAAATGGTAGATTGAGGAATCAGTAATTCTTCTCCTAGTCTCTTCTGGCTAATACTTAATTTCTTGCGTAAACGTTTAATTTCACTTAGGGATGGTAGCTGTAACATTTTTTAAGATTTAGTTTTATGCTCCTAATGCATAATATAATGAAAAAATATTTATAAAAATTATTAATTTTCTAAATTTGTAAAGTGCAATAACTGCATTTTTCATTTAATAAGGATTTTAACTAATAATAAATTTAGAAACATATTTAAGAAGTTGGTTAGATGACATGTTAAAAATAACTCATGCAAACTTTTTACCAATTGAAAAAAGTGAATTCCCAGAACTCGTTGAAAGGAAAGGGATTGGACATCCTGATACAGTTTGCGATGCTGTTGCAGACGCTTGCTCTAGAGCCTTGTGCCTTTATTATCTGGATAATTTTGATAGAGTCTACCATCATAATGTCGATAAAGCTGCTCTTGTCGGAGGAACAGCAAAACCAGAATTTGGTGGCGGCTTAATCATCCAACCACAATATTTCCTAATTGTTGGACGTGCTATAAACCAGATACTTACTGAATGTGGAGATGGTCGGAACAAACTTGAATATGTTCCTATACCAACCATTTGTCTACAAACTCAACGTGAAGTACTCTCTAAGATTTTTAGAAATCTCGATTTAAATAAAGATATCCAATTTGATTATGCCGTAAGACCAGGTTCAATCGATTTAACTGGGGTATTTGATGAATCCCATCATACAGAAGAGGTACCATTAGCAAATGATACCAGCTTTGGTGTAGGATATGCCCCATATTCAGATGTAGAGAGAGTTACATTAGAGGCAGAGAGGTTACTTAACTCTCCAAGTTTTAAAGACAAATGTAAAGGTTCTGGGGAGGATATAAAAGTAATGACAGAAAGGAATGGAAATGATGTAGGGATAACCTTAGCTTGTGCTATGGTAAGTAAATATATTCATGATGCTGATGAATATATTAGTTATACAAACCAAATTAAAGATGCTGTCTTGGATTTAGCTGCAGATATTATCCCAAACAGAGATGTTAATTGTCAAGTGAATGTTGCAGATAATGTAGAAAAAGGATTGATGTACTTAACCATTACAGGTACATCTGCGGAAGCAGGTGACGATGGAGAAGTAGGTCGTGGTAATAGATCTAACGGATTAATAACCCCTTGTAGAACCATGAGCTTGGAAGCCGTTTGTGGAAAGAACCCGATAAATCACGTTGGAAAATTATATAATGTTTTGAGTACGGAGATAGCAAGAGAGATTGTAAATAGAGGGCAAGGAGACATAATTGAAGCGCATGTTAAATTACTTTCTCAAATAGGTCACCCAATTACTCAGCCTTGGGTGAATTCCATAGAATTAATTCCTGCTGATAATGTAAATTTTGAATCTGTGAAGAAAATTGCTGAAGAAGTATCAACGGAAAAACTTAGCAAGGAAAGCTTTATTGAATTGAGAAAGAGACTTATTACTGGTGATGTTCAAGTATATTAATAAAAAAGTTACTGATAAACAAATTTTTATTTTTTTTCTTTTTTTTTAATATAGTAGATTCAAAAAAATCACTCAGCTTTTTACTTTTTTAAGATGTCAATTTTTTTCTATATTATAAAACCAGAGGGTGTTGAGAATGGGTTTAGATAAGTGGATCAAACCTGAAGATTCAAAGAAAAAGTCTAGCAAAAAAGATAGAGTCCCTGTTAAAACAAAAGAAAGCAGGAGTAAAACGCTATCAAAGAAAGTACTTGAAAGCCCCATATCAAAGTTGAAAAAATACACACTTAAGTGTTCAAGTGCAAAATGCAAATATCAAAAGACACTTTTAAAGAAAGAACTCACAGAAAAAGATAAAATCTGCCCTAGATGTAATAAGCAACTTAAGATTAAGAAGGTTTAAAGAAGATATTATGAAATAAACTTGATACTCTTATACTTTTTTCAATACAGTAGTTTAAAGATCAAATACTGTTTCACAATTAGGACAAGTGTTTGGCTTTTTGCTATATTTTAAGATAAAGTAGATTATAAAGCCCAAACCTAAGGTGAGGATCACCATGAAGCAAAGTAATTCATGGTATTGATGTTGGAAATTTTTTCTTGTCAAAACGACGTTCTCCTCGCAAGTTGGACAAAATACTGTGTGCTTTGCTTTCCTCCTCATTTTTAACCTATTTGCTAAAGAAGTGGTTTTTGATTATATTAAATTAATTAAAATATAATTATTTTATGCTAGGTTTAATATCTCTAGAGGATTATAAATTAAAATTAGAAAAGACTAATAAGCTAGTTAAATCCCCTAAAAGATTTTTTTTCCATATCCTTCTTCTTTTTTTCCCCTGTTGTTAATATATCCCAAGTGCTATTTACGCCTAGTTCTTTTAATCTCCGTTTTTCCTCTTCAATAAAGTTTTCATCCTCTTCTTCTTCTTCACTCATAATTCTCACATACAAGTTATTTGATTCTACCTTAATAGTAAACTTAGTATTAATAAAATTTAGTAAAACTATTACTATCTGAATTTGAAAAAGATCTAACAAATTTCATTAACATATATTCTAAATAAAATTTTAAATGTGGAATTTAATAATTTATTAAAAGTTAAATAAAATAATCAAACGATAGTGGTAATTTGAATGGCAAAATGTGCGCATTGTGGGGAAGATATTTTTGGGGATCCGTTTCATTGTAGTGCATGTGGATTAAATTATTGTGCTTTACATAAAGAACCATTGGATCACGAGTGCAATATAATTAAAGAGAATTTAATTTCGGTACAAGACCAATCCCCTGTTTTTCTTGAACAAACTCATATTTCTCCAATTCCACAACGGCAGGGATATCAACAAATTACTCCAAGTATACCTCGTGGAACTACAGATGGGACATATACATGGTACCGCCAAGAGAGTCAGGTTCCGGCAAATGCATTTGATCCGGATTCAGGAATTAAATTTAAAGGAATCTTATTTGCACATTTATCGGAATTAATTCATTTTATAATTGCCTCAGTATTGATATTTATTATCGGATTTATGATTTTTTATAATCCTGATTATTTTATTTTAGGTTATGGTTGGATAACATTCATGCTAGCAGGAATTTACGTAACTGCGTTTCTTTTTCATGAATTTGGGCATCGTCAAGTAGCTAAACATTTTAAGCTACAAACAAAGTTTAGGCTGCTCACATTTGGGATGATTATAACTTTGTTTTCTCTTATTGCTGGTTTATTACAAATACCTATACCCTCTCTAGCTTTACCTGGTGCTGTTGTAGTCTTAGGATTAGAAAAAGTAAGTAAAAGAACTGGCTTATGTAAAGCTGCGGGGCCATCAGTTAATCTTGTTTATGGTATCATCTTATTTGTGCTTTCTTTCCTAGTTCCATTCTATCCTTTAAATTTCCTCTTTGTAATTTCTGCTTATTTGAATTTTATGTTAGGTGCCTTCAACATGATTCCAATTGGAATTTTAGATGGTCAAAATATATGGAAATGGAATAAAAAAGTCTATATCCTCTTAGCCTCTTCCTTAGTTGCATTGTTAATAGTAACATTAATCTTTCAACAAATACCTCAATTTTATATGTCATAGAAAATTCTATTCTCTTTATTTTAAAGCGTACATTATATATGAAAAATGAACTTATGCTATTTACAATGTATTTTATTGAAAAATTCAATTAAAAAAATTTAATAATAATAACCTAAAAAATTATCAAGGATAATGCTTTTACAATATTATACTAATGTAAATTTTTATTTATCTATCTAAAAATAGTTATTGAATAAGGATACTAGGGGTTCATAGTGACTTATTGTGAATTTTGTGGAGAACAGATAGGTTATCTTCCTTTTACCTGTAAATATTGTGGTGGAACATTTTGTAAGAAACATAGATTACCAGAAAACCATGAATGTACTTTTGAATTGAAACATGTATCAGTAGTGTCAACAACTCCAAGCCAGTCTCGGAAGGGAGATCAAAGCACAGTGATGAAAAAAACTACTTCTCGAGAATATTCGGAACAAGGACCAAAGTCACTTAAGAAGTATTTGAAACGGCAAGAGAAGGAAAGAAGAAAAACCTTTAGAAGTTATACTACCGATCAGAAACCACTTTTTGGGAAAACTAATTTTTTAGGTACAAAAATCTTATTTGCTCTAATAATTGTACTTTCTATTATAGCATTATCTATTTACGCGTATCCTCAATTTATATTTCTAAGTTTACATGGGTTGGTGTTTGAATATACTTATTATACAATCCTTACCAGTTTGTTCATCAGTCAGGTTGATTTTTTTGGATTTTTCTTTTTGATTATTATGTTGTTTTTCTTATATTTCATGGCAAGGAGTATTGAACTAACCCAAGGATCTAAATTCCTAATAAAGTTATATATTATATGTGGGCTCTTTTCAGCTCTTTTTTATGTCTTGTTAAGGGTTTCATTAATAGCAATTTTCCCTATTTACAATTATGCCATATATGTGGGATTTGCTTGGGGGGGAATCTTAGGTATATTATCATACTCACTTTTTCCATTAATGAATAGACAAATTACGGCTTTAATGTATTTTCTCCCTATTAGATTGAAGGGAAGAACTTTTTTGATAATAATAATTCTATTTAGGTTAATACCTGGTTTACTGTTTGCTTTTTATGATATTATTTCTTTATTGTTTTATTTACCCGATTTAGGGGGAATTCTTGGATCATATCTGATATTTCGTTATAAATTTAAAAGATAAGAAAATTTTCTATCTTTTATTATCTATATAAGTAAAAGTTATCAAGGTATCTAGCTTTATTTTCATAATTCAAGTGATTTTAATACTTTATTGAGACAAGTCTTATGTCTGAAAAGGAGAGTTCAAGAATTATTGAATTGAATGAAGATTTAATTCAGAATAATGAAAAATTGGCTGAACAAAACAAAAAGATTTTAAATGAAAACAAGATAATGTCATTTGATTTTGTAGGAGCTATTGGAGCGGGGAAAACTGCGATCATTGAACAAATAGTTACGCTCATTCGAGATGAATATAAAGTGTTAGTTATTAATGGTGATGTGGCAACAAGAATAGATGCAGATAGAATTGAAAGGCATGGTGTAGAAACGATTCAAATTAACACTGGACGAGAGTGTGCTTTAAATTCTTATCATATTTCCCAGGTTATTAAAAATTATGATTTGAGTCAAGTTGATATTTTATTTATTGAGAATGTTGGAAATTTAATATGCCCTTCTGATTTTATTTTAGGTAGTGAGAAAAGAATTGTAATCGTTTCGATTACTGAGGGTGAATGGGTAATTGAAAAGCATCCAATGCTTTTTAAGATGTCAGATGTTGCTGTAATCAATAAGATTGATTTAATAGATGTAATGGATGTAAATATTGATAAAATGGTTGAAGATGCAAAAAAAATTAATCCAAATCTTAAGATTTTTAAAACAAGCGCTTTTACAGGTGATAATATACAAGATCTTATTGATGCTTTAGAAATTTAAGATTCTAATATTTGGGTTACAATATTATATAATTCAAGATTTTGTCTATAATTGGAATTGGTTATATTTTCTAAATCACTCATACTTAATCCTTCTTCTTTAAATAGATTTTCAAAAAAATTTAAGCAATTACGTAAACCCTGTGATGGTCTATCTACTGAATAATCTTCCCAATTCTTAAATTTAAATTCATTAACATAAATCCAATAAAGTCGACTATCTAGTAGAGTATCTATGAAATCCTCATCTGTTAAGAGTTCAATTGTTCTCTTTTTTCTATATTTTTTAACTGCTAGAGTATATGAAAAACCAAATTTCTCTTGGAAAATTGAAACTCTATCTTGTTTTAACCATGAACTTCGAAATGAGTCTACATTCTTATATCCTAATATTTTACTGATCTCTTCCATTCCAATATCTGTTATAAACCATTCAATCCAAGTGTCAACAGATATTC
>JBHLRJ010000098.1:0-15701 GCA_048882645.1 Candidatus Thorarchaeota archaeon | reverse complement strand
TCTCATGATTAATTAAAAGAACCCTTAAATACATAATATGCGCTTTTTTTTCAATATTAGTAATACTTCGAGAGACTCCTTCATATTCACAAAATTTAAAAATTTTTAAGGCATCTTCAAGTAATTCATTAAATTTTGCCTGATTTGTATGGATATAATATCTCGAATCTTGAACTTTTTGTATTGCTCTATCCATTTGAATTTCTACCTCGAAAATGTAATCAATTAAACTCACTTGTTTTCTCTCAGACAAGATTCTTGATTTATAAGTCATATCTTTTTCTACATTCAAACTTGCAAATAACCATAAGATAGCAGCAGGAAGCCAAAAGAAAATAGTAAAAAAGATCATGTTGAAGATACTTCCAAGTATCGAGATAAGCGTAAATGAGAGAAGTAATGTAACACCTTTACCTATTTGCTCTGATAATTTGAAAAAAGAAGCAGCAGTCCCCTTGTGCTCAGGCATATTTACATCGATCATAATGGCATTTTTATTAGCAACGGGTCCTGCTCCTAACATCGAAGCCATCAAAGCAAAAATGAAGAAAATAATATAGTTAGGATAAGCTACGAATATTGCTCCTATGGTTTGAAAGATGTATGTCCATAACTGATCTGTGGGGATTTTACCTGGATATGTTATACTTAGTTCAGTAACATTAATTGGTCGTAATGAAATTAATAATATAATAGCAAAAGGGATCGAAAGCATAAGGCAAATAGTTGCTAATATCGCTCTCGACCTTTTATTTCTTCGAAATAATATGTCTCCCAAACGAGAAAAAACTGCATTGCCAAGAATATAGCCAATTCCTATCATTCCTGCAAATATCGCGGCAGTTTGGAGTCGAATTTGGTAATGGATTTGGTTAAAGTATTGGAGGGTTAACATTGTAGTTGTAAAATACACTAATACAGTGCCAGGTATAATTGAGAAAAAACCTTGGATTATTAAATATAAATTAGACTTTTTTCTTATGATATCTGTCAAATCTTTTTTCGAAATTCGGTAGCTGTATTCTAAATCCAATTCAACAAGTTCCATAAGCTCATCTTCACCAGCACCTCTTTGGGGGATTTTCACAAATAACAGTACCACAATTACAAGGATGCTTATCCCTGAAAGTAGAAAAAATGGGAATCTCCAAGTAAAAATCGGACCTAAAAACGAAGAAAGTCCTTGACCCGCTCCATTTGATACCGAACTCAATATAGCTAGAGTTCCAAACCACCCCGATCTCTCCTCAGCCGGAATGGCATCTGAAATAATAGAATATCCTACGGGCAAAACAGATCCCAATCCGGCTCCGCTCAATACCCGTGAGAATATTAGCATTGAATAAGTATTTGAAATTCCCGTTAGAATCATCCCAATGGTCCATGAAAAGGCACCAGCCATTAGTACTTTTTTTCTATCAATTTTATCTGCCCAGTATCCCCAAAGCAATGCAAAAGCTGCGCTTATAAGTACAAAAAAAGCATCGGGAATAGCAATAAACGCTTCTGGGATAATGAACTCTAATCTAATAGCCGGATAACTAGGAATAAGCATATTAGCACATGCTGTTGAAACAAAAAGCAATAGCATTACTAAAACAATTGGCGTAAGATCTTTGAACTTAACTGTTGTAAGTTTAAATCGACCAATAAGCAATTACCAAGTAATTTTAATTTATTATTAATAGCATTTTGCAATTAAAAAAGCTTACATTATCTATTCTAAGGATAAATAATACTTTAAAGCTGATTCTACGTGAAGATCACCGGTATCAAGTAGCTTCAATTTTGTGTCTTTCTGACTTAAAATTAATGGTAGTTCTGTACACCCTAAAATTACCCCATCTGCTTCGTATCTATTGATTATATTGAGTAATTTTTGCTTAGATTCTTGCTTAAAAAATCCTATCACCAATTCATCAAAAATTATTTTGTCAATTATATTTTGTTCTCTTTCAGATGGAGTTATAACTTCAATACCAATCTCACGGCAATAATCTGGATAAAAAGTAGATTGCATCGTGAATTTAATTCCTAATAAAAGTAATTTTTTCATGCCTTCTTGCTTTGCTCTTTCAGCAGTGGCGTGTACAATGCTTAATATTGGAACTTCTACCAATTTTACTAAATCAGCATATACTGCATGTGGAGAATTTGCAGCCATTATAATAAATCGTGCTCCAGCATCTTGTAATGAATTAATACCATTCATAAGATATTCGATGTATTTTACTCTATCTTGACTTAATTCATAATCAATTACTTTCTGAAAATTCAAACTAAATATGACTATTTCAGGATAATTATAATCTTGGTACCTTTCATAATATTTCTGAAGAATTAAGTCATAATATTTAATTGTAGATTCATAAGACATCCCTCCAAGAATTCCAATCCTATTCATTTCTTTTTAACCACCACTTTCAATCTTTTAGTCTAATTCGATTCAGGTTTCTTTGATACTATAATAATTTCTCCTTTTCCATCATATATGCGTTTCTCATAATCACTAAATATCGTTAGCACCTCAAAACCAACTTTTTCTAATAATAATTGCAGTTCATACCTAAATGTATAACGCGTGTCCATTGGGACTATTTTAGTGCGAATTAAATTTCCTTCCTTATTATACTCTTCAAATTTAATTTCCCATTTACTTATCTGGTTAAGAAAATCGTTTTCAACAACTCGAGTTTTATTTCTAACACGATGTCCATTTGGCAACATATAACTTTTCCGAAGTCTAAATTTAGTACTTTGGGATTGAGAAAGGATTTCTAGATTAGGTGAATACACATCAATTATGAAAAGTCCATCTTTACGAAGATGCTTAAATACAGAATTAAGGCATAAAAGCTGATCCTTTTGAGAATAGAGATGCATGAAAGATCTCCCAGCAATAAAAGCTAAGGCAAATAATTTCTCATCCAAGGTGAAATCAGTCATGTTTTCATGAAATAATGTAATTTTACTCTCTAAATTCTGCTTAGTGATTTTCGTTTTAGCTACATCAAGCATATTTTGGGAAAAATCAATCCCAACTATGTTGGATCCCGCTTTAGCTATAGGTATAAGAAGGCGACCTGTCCCACAAGCAAGCTCTAAAATCGGATCGCCAGCTTTTTCAGCGTATTCTAAATAAAAGGGAATATCCTCCTCAAATGGATGATCAAAATCGTAGTATTCAGTATAATCAACATATTTAGACATCAGATTTCACCCTTGATAAAATTCTTTATAGTTTCTTTATTAACATAAAATAAGTTGTTTCACCATAAAATCTTTTTTTCAGACCTTGAAAAAGGCTCTAAAGAACATTTTTATTCGTGAAACCTTGATTTCACGTAGAATTATACATATAGGCATAGCAGCTGTGTAATACAATCTTTATACTTATTTCAAATGAAAAGACTGCTCTTGAATATTCATATTTTATTTTTATCCAGATTGTTCCTAACTTTCTCAATCTCTCTCAAAAATAGGAATATTGATAAAGACTCCTAATTTAAATTCTAATAAAAGTTAACAACAGAAATAATTGAAATGTTTGGAACGAAATCATAAAAATTTAGAATTTAAGAAATAAAAATCATAAATTTTACACAGTGATAAAAATGGTTAGAAAAATTACAAAAAATGAATTAAACGCAGTAGTAAAAACAATCCGACTTTATGGAATTCGAATGTTGGAAGGGCTAAATGAAACTGATGTGACCTGGATTCCAGAAAATACCAAAGGAAGATCAGTCAAAAGTTATTTAAGACATCTTTTGAATGCAGAAGCATATTGGTATAAAATGATAAAAAATGATTTATTTGAATATTATTCGAGAGGAGACAGTTTTAATGATATGGTTAACGGTTTTAAAAAACACGAGTCTAAAATACTCGAGTTAATTGCTAAGGCAGATGATGAAGATCTTAATCTAAGACTCCCAGAATGGGAAGATGACAATTATCAAAATTTAAAGAGAAGAGGAACTCTTGCATGGAGTATTTATAGGACTTCTATGCACGCTATCCACCATTTCGCGCAAATTGCCCATATCAGATTTAGTTTGGAAAATCCACCTGCTGATAAAATTGAGGGACATCCAGATCCATGGGGCTATATTATGGATAGACTGGTCTTTATAACCCATTCTGATGAATAGATTAACTTTAGGGAAGAATTAACTTATTTGTAATTAATTTTATTAGATTGAAAGGGGATTAATTAATGAGACCACATCATAAAAAAGCCATAGAAAAGCTAGTGGAGAGTATCAAAACAGACGAACGGTATTTAGCACTTATTATCGGAGGTTCGGTTGCTAAGGGGATGGAAAGAGAGGATTCGGACATTGATGTTATCCTTGTAGCGACTAATGAGGAATTTGAAAAGAGAAAAAAACGGAATATGTTTCTATATTATGAAACGAAGTTCTGCGATTATCAAGGGGGGTATATTGATGGAAAAGTCGTAAATCTTCGATTTCTAAAAGATGTAGCAGAAAGAGGGAGCGAACCAGCTAGAGATGCTTTTAGAGATGCATGGATTGCTTATTCAAAAATTCCTGAAATTGAAGATTTGTTTAAAAATATTCTCGTGTTTCAGAAAGAAGAAAAATTAGAAAAAATTCGGAAGTTTTATGCTCAATTTGAAACAGCTAATTGGATAATTAAAGAAGCAGAGAAAAGGAATGATGAATATTTATTGACTCGAGGGATAACAGATCTAATTTTATTTGGTGGACGCCTAATCTTGGAACATAATGAAATTTTATATCCATTCCATAAGCTCTTTATGCAAACTCTTGAAAAAGTACCTGATAAACCTAAAAATCTTTTACAATTGATCGATACGTTGCTGAAAAATCGAAATTCTAAAAATGCCGATGCTGTTTATAATGCTATTAAAAATTTCCGGAAGTGGGAAATCCGTGAATTCTGGGCAATTAGGTTTCTTATGGATACAGAATGGGCATGGATAGATGGAAAACCTTACGTCGGTGATTTATAAATCAGATTTAATAATAAATTCTATCAGTAATAACTTTTCCTCTATTTGAAAATTCAATCCCTTCCATTTCTAGTAAAATACGTTTCATAGAAACACCCCCTTGAAAACCTCCGAGTTCACCGTTAGTCTTAATCGCTCTATGACAGGGAATAATAATAGGGAAAGGATTCCTAGCCAATGCGTTTCCAACCACTCTTGCTCCACTAGGTATTCCTATTTTTTCTGCAATTCGTTTGTATGTACTAATCCACCCTCTAGGAATCTCATATTCTGCCAAAAGAACCTTTTTCTGAATATCAAAACATTTATTAAAATCAACTAAATCTAAGTTAAATTTGATCTTTTCACCATTTAAAAATCGCTGTATTTTCTTACCAATCGATTCAATTGAGGAAGATGAACCTTCTTTAATTTGCTTGAGAGATTTTAGTGCTTTTTCTTCAGATTTGAATGCCTTATCACTCAGAAATATCCTTTGTATTTTTAATTGAGTTGCAAAATCCTTCCATAATATAGTAAAAGTGTCAAACTGAGAAGAAAAAGTAGCGTAAAATAGATCTCTCATATATTATAACCCTAATTTTTCTCTTAAATTATAGTAACTTTCTTTTTTTTAGCACTATTAACAGCCTCGCCAGAGTTCTATTAGGAAAGCCTAAAGCTTCGGTGTTTTTTGTATCATTCAATAGTTTCTTGAGAGTTGACTCATCGACTTCAATAGTAATTTTTCTGAATCTACTCATATTTTTATCTTATGCGAGAATTAATTTAAAAATATGCAATCCCTAACCAAAAATTAAGTAAATAAATTATTTGATTAATTTAGGAAAAGCTAAAAGGGTGGTATCATTATTATATTAGATTATAAAGATATGTTGTAAATTTAACTGAATTTTAAATTTTCAATTCGCAACTATTGAGTTTAGTGCGAAACATATTCCGATTTTCATTTCGAATACATACAGGGTTCAAATCCTTAAATTTACAGTAAATCGGATTTATAATTTCAACGAGTGAGAAAAACTAAAGAGTAGAATATATATGCCTAAAATAAAAAAAAAGCAGCAAAAAAAAGGGCGGAGAAGTTACACACCCCCCCCAACTCCAGTAGTTTCGAGAGTTAAAATGCCCCATAGAAAGAATGGGGAGATGTTTGGAAGGATTGTTGAGATATATGGTCAAGAAAGGATGGGTGTTTTTTGTGAAGATGGGAAACATCGAATCGGGAGGATCCGGGGAAAAATTAAAAAGAGGGTATGGATAAGAAAAGGGGATTTGGTTGTAATTAATCCGTGGGGATTTGAAACACCGATTGCAGGCAAATCAGAGAAATGCGAAATATCGTGGAGATATTTACGACATGAAGTTTCTTATCTAGAACGTAATAGAAGACTTCCTGAAATATTAGATATTAATAACATCCCCTCCATCTAAAACTATTTTTTATTCAAAAATAAAAAGATGATAAAATTTGATATGAATTTATGAGAAAAATTACTATCGATTGTCAAATACTTCCTCTGATATGAATTAAAATAAAGTTAAACTAATTTTTTTAATTTATTTCTATACTTTATATTAAAGCTAATCCAGTTTCTGTCCTTAAAAAACAAAAATTTAATTATTTGGGAATGTTTTTTAATATGTAATTATGGGCCTATGGATTAGTGGAAGATCGTTCGCTTGGCATGCGAAAGGCCGCGGGTTCAATTCCCGCTAGGTCCATAACCAGTCTTCAATTCTGAAGTATATCTTTTAAGTAATTAGATATCTCTTGTTGATATAACCTTATGGATGAATATTGGTGTAACAATTCGGCGTAGGTGAAAACAAAGTTCAAAATTAGTATAAGATTTTTGTTATTTAACAATACATTGATACCTCCCAATCCAGTAAAAATGGTTAGCATTATATGTGGAGAAAGAGGAAAATTGAAGAAGATTGTGAATTGGAAGAATAAGATTATCAAATAACGTTTTTTTCATTACAACTCACTTTTGATTTGAGAGAGAAGTTGCTGTAGATAGATATTGGCTTAACTCTGGGATAAATGGCTATGTTGAGCCTTTTAGTAAGGTTATTGTAAAGAAGAAAACAAACCTTTTTATTAAATTGAACATAGTTTTAGTTGGATTTTTCGACAAATTTATCAAAAAAAAAAAAATGCCATTTTGTATAGATTGTGGAACAGAAATTTCAGAAGAAGAGTTAAGGCTATATTCAGGAAGATGTCGAACATGTCACGAGTTGAAATCAGGAGATGATAAAGATCAGACTATATATCCCGAGTATTATCCAAGAGAATTAAAATATTTAGAAGAGCATGAGAATATTCCACAAGAAAGTTTCAAGGCGACAGAAGTTCCTTCAATCGAAGAGATAAAACGTTTTCCTAAACCCAAAGGTAGAACAAAGCCTGCGTCTTCAGGAAAGGGAACGACAGTGATGATAATTTTTGCGATATGGATGGTAGTTACCTTCCTTTTAGCATTAGTTATTAATTTAGCATTTTGGGGTGCTTTCACTTCTCATTACGGGAAAACTTACTGGGAGACCTTGTTCAGTGATGGTTTATGGTCTTTGCTCGTTGGTGGGATTGGCGCAATTATTATCATGGTTCTATTTAATGAAATGGGTTAAAAATACTGATTTTTGATGACACCAAATTTTTTACAAATATTCTAATTTTTATACATTTCAAATTACTTTTTCTTTATTCCACCCAAAATCTTAGGTTTTTTCAGAATTTTCAAGTTTTAGAGAATATAAATTAATAAATCTAGTTTTGTGGAATCTATAAATATTTAACAATAAGTTTTTAGGTTATTAAAAGAAAGGTTAAATAATTCATATCTCTAGTGAAAACTATGAAAAGATCTCAAAATAATAAAATTGTTCTTTTTTTAATTATCGCTTTTTTAACTTTTCAATTCATTCCTTTATTAGGATTAAGATCGGTTAATGATAAAAAATCAAGTTTAAATCAAATCAAATTGAGCAATTCGGATTTACACAATCTAGATATTTCTAACAATGTAGATCTGGACGGAAGGTCTTCAGATTCGATTTTAGTTAATGATATATCTGTGTTTGATGATAATCTTAGGAATGTCTTAAGTGATTTACAAGTAAACCAAAAATCCAGCCACAAAGAATTAAAAATTATTATTCTTTTTGAGGAGACAACAAGTAAAGAAACCAGAGTTCAGATAATAGATTCTGTTTTTAATGATTATAGAATTATTGGTAATTATGATATCATCTCTGGTATCTACATTAAAGTAAGAGCTGACGAATTACTTTTAAAAGGAGGAACTTTAGATGGAATTAAAGAAATTAAGAAAATCTACAAATCAGAGAGATTTGAAAACCCATATATACTTGATGATACACTTCAGATTAGTGCTTTAAATAAAGATTTATATGATAATTGGTGGGTACCTGCTATTGGAGCAGATAATTTAGTCTATGATGGAACTGGTGTGAGAGTTGCCATAGTTGATACAGGCATTTTCAATCATCCTGAATTAAACGTTGTGGAAAATCGGAATTTTGTAACTGATGAGAGTCCTTCAAATTATGATGATGGTGTTGGACATGGTACTCATGTTGCTGGAATTGTAGGAGGGAATGGAAGTGGTTCGGATGGGAAATATCGAGGTGTAGCACCAGGAGTGTCGTTAATAAACGCAAGAGCAGGTAATGCAAGTGGATTATTAGAAGGAGATATTGTAAATGCCATCGATTGGAGTTCGAAACCAATATCTTCAGGAGGAGCTGGAGCAGATATAATATCCATGAGTTTTGGTGGGGGCTTGCCTTATATTTCAGATGTTATAACACACGCAATATCAAATGCACAGCAGACTTATGGTGTAATTTTTGTAGCATCCGCAGGAAATTCAGGTCCTGATTATTTCACGGGTTCTACACCTGCTTCAGGAGTAGATGTTATCTCTGTTGCCGCAACAGATCAAGATAATAACTTGGCTTCATTTAGTAGTTGGGGACCCACATTCAGAAATTTATTATATCCAGATGTAGCAGCTCCAGGAGTTAATATTATCTCAGCCGAAGCAAAAGATTCAATCATTTCAAATGAAGAGCGATTAATAGGGGATTATTTTGATTTTTCTGGTGATGCTGATTATATACCTTTAAGTGGAACTAGCATGTCTGCTCCGATGGTTACAGGAGCCCTAGCAATTTTAAAGGAGGCATATCCATTAATGACGCCAGAAACTGCTAGAATTGCTTTATTGGAAGGTGCGACTAAACTCCCTAATGGTGAAGTCGATGATTTTCTCAAATCTGGAGTAGGAATAATCAATGTATCTGCGTCATTGGATTATTTAAATAGTATAACTCCCAATTATAATGACACAGCTAAAGTTTTTCCTAATAACCTGCCAATAAAACCCTATGATCTATTACATTTTCCAGGAGATCACCAAAAATTTAATTTAACAGTAATTTCTGGGAAAGCTAATCTATATGATATACAAATCCCCAGCAATATTCAAGGAGTATCGATTAATGCGGACAAATCAACGCTTAATTTCGCCGAATCAGGAATTAAGTTTCTAGAATTAGATATTGAAATTAATAAAGATGCTATTCCTGGTATGAGAGATTTTCAATTAAATTTTACAGTTGGAGGACAGGTTTACGATACAGTGGAAATAAGTTTTGAGATCAGATTGCCAGAATATCACATATTAATGGATTCTTACCATGGCTTAAACGACTGGTTCCCTACAGTGTCTTTTTATCAAATGGGATTCTATGAGGCTATGAGGGATATTGCTGATTTAAATATTTCTATTGATTATGCAATGGAATATTGGACTCCCGATTATAATAAAAATACAGACAATTCAATTTTAACTGAGGAACGATTATCGTCTTATGATATAGTGTTGCTTCAGACCCCTATTCTACCTTATAGTCCATTGGAAATAACAAATTTAAAAAACTATTTTGAAAGTGGAGGGAGTGTGTTATTTTTAGGGACAAGGTATCAGGATATTATAGTAGATAATGTAAATGATTTATTATCAAAATTAAACACAGGTATCCAGATTAATGAAGAAAATGTAATGCATGATAACTGGTTAGGACTTGGTACTTCTGTGACCGCCCAAGATGTTCAGGATCTTACTAACCCAATAATTTTTGATAATGTAAATATATTTACTTGGCTGTATGGAAATACATTTAGTGTCGCAGGTAGTGCTGTATCAATTGCTACTTTGGAAAGCAAAACAGTTGCAGCAATGTATAATGGAACTTCTCAAGGAAAAGGTCGTGTATTAGCTTTTGGAGACTATCATTGGATTTCAAGTCAATACAATTCTGAGGATAATTATCAAGATCACATTAATCTTTTAAAAAATAGTATTAAGTTTTTACTACCTAATGATGTGGTTTCTATAAATATTGATTTAGGTGCTGAGCAAATACAAAGTCCCCAGATAGATCTTTCAATATATATGAAGAGTCAAAAAATTAGCATGCCCATAACTCCAATGAATTACAGTTCATTGGATGTTATGGTTCAAAACGGAGGATACTCCGAAAAGGTCATAATTAATAATTCACTAGCCAATTATGGAATATATCTGAATAATTCATTTAACCTACCAACACCTAGCTATGATCCGTATTCATTCATCGTTAATCTTACAATTGGACCGACCTCCTATATAGAATCAAATAAAATATTGTACTATGATAATACTAAGATGCCAGAAATTAATAGCCTAACAGTAGATAAAACTAGTATTACAAGAGCAACGGCACAATCGATTGATTTAACTGCTGAGCTTGATAGTCCTTTATATGGTAATTTTGATGGTTTTTTATCAATTTACTCAACCGCATTCAGTTCTGTATTTTTTGGACAAAAATTACTGAATTCAAAACAATCAAGTAATAAAACATTATCATTTAGTCATTTTGTATCAAATAATTATAGAAATACATTTGATCCAGATACTTCTGATCCCTCTGGTTTTGGCCTATTCTATGTTATCCCCTCAAATGAAAATTATACAAATCCACACTCCCCTAGAGCTTCTTTCCAAATAAAAAATAATCCTCCAGAGTTTATAAAGACAAGTTCTACATTTAGTTTTGGAAGTAATACTGTAACGTTTGATGAAACAGAATCAGATACTGGAGTTTATGTCTATTCAACAAGCCAAGGTGTTAACTTTAATTTTGAAGTAGATGTAAGAGATTCGGTATCATATGAAGATATGAATTCTGATATGAGAGTGTTTGTGAATTTCTTCATGGCTTCAACTACACCGGAAGGATTCATCATGTTTATTTTTCCAAGCACCATTATTGTAAGTGAGTTAAACTACCAATTGACCTCAAATAAACATGAAGGATCATTTGTAATTCCATATTCAATGCAATATTCTTCAATAGAAGGAACGAAATCAGTATCAACGGCTGCACCGTTTGATTTTAGCACAAATCAAGGATATCTAGGTCTATTCTATGTTACGGTTTATGACAGTGAAGGACAATTTGATGATTTTATCATTGTATTATTAATATCTGGAGGAAGGGGGGGAATACCTACGAATTTGATATGGATATTCGGAATAATAGCAATAGTCTCATCTATCGGAGTAGCACTATTCTTTATAATAAGAAGAAGGAAAAAAGGGAGATTTCCTCCAGTTAAACCTATCTACCCTCAGAGATATACTCAAACATCGATCTTTGATCAAGCAGAACAACAAAGATTCCCAGAATCAGTATCTCAACCGGATACTAAATTTTATTGCCCATTCTGTGGAGAATCTTTAAGAACTCCTAAAAGATTTTGCCCTCATTGTGGTGAATCACTCCAATTTGACTTTTAGAAAAAGGAACTTCTAATTAAACATTTTTTGTTTTTATACTTTTGAAAGAACGATGACAGAACCGTCTCTATCTCCTATATATGCCTTAAAAGCCATATCTATAAATAGTCCTGTGTCAACAACTCCAACTATAGACAAGATTTTGCTGTTAAGCTCTAAAGGATTTTTTATCTCTCCAAAATCTACATCGATGATGAAGTTTCCATTATCAGTTATCAGGGGTCCACTTTTAGACTTTGCCATTCTTAGGACTGGTTTTCCTCCAATTATTCTTAGCTTTTCCATAATTGGAAAATATCCCATTGGAATCACCTCAACAGGAACACCCTTTTTCCAATTTGTACCTAAAACTTTAGAATTTTTCCTAAAATCTGCAATAATGACAAGTTTTTTTGAATTTGAAGCAATTATTTTTTCCTGGACTAAACATCCCCCTCCTCCTTTAATTAGGTTCAGGTTCTCATCTATTTCATCTGCACCATCAATGTCTATATCAATTTCTGGATATTGTTCTAAAGATACTAAGTCTAATTCATTTTCGATTATCAGTTGATAAGCTTGGAATGAACTAGGGATACACTTTAAACCTAATGACTTTTCTTTGTTTAATTCACCTAATCTTTGTACTGCATAAATGACAGTTGAGCCACTCCCTATCCCAACAATCATGTTATTCTTGATATTTTCTTCAACAGCCTTTATCGCAGCTTTCTTTTTCCCAACTTCTATTAAATTTTCAGTCATCTTACACCTCAATTAACTGATTTCTTTGATAAGTCTAAGATTCTAATGGCTAAATATGCCGCATTATCTCCTCTATCAATACCAACACACGCAACAGGAACTCCAGGAGGCATTTGCACTATTGAAAGTAAGGCGTCTAAACCACCTAATTTTGCACTAACAGGAACTCCTATTACGGGTTTGTTGGTTTTAGAAGCGATTACCCCGGGTAAAGCTGCAGAAAGTCCTGCTACAGCGATATATACTGATGATTTACATGATTTTAAGAATTGATCTAATTCATCGGGATTTCTATGTGCTGAAAATATTTGAAGATTATATTCTATGTTATTCTCTTTTAGTACTTTTTCAGTTTCCTCATAAACATCTTTATCTGAAGTGCTGCCTGCGATTATTGAAACAGGAGGATTTCCCTTATTATTCAAATTTAGTTTAGACATATTGTATCTAAAAATTTGTTAAATAAAAATACTGCTAATATTCTCGTATTTTTCCTAAAACAATCCCTCTAAATAAATAGCTATTAAGTTTTACTTATATTTCAAAAAGTTTAATACTTTTTTTGAACTTCCTAACTTAAATTTTTTTAATACAGATCTAAAACTATTCATAAAAAATTAATTATAAGTGAATATAATGGAATTAAAAGAAGTATGGATGATTGATTATGCGCGAACAGGTTTTTCTCGTTCTCGTCCTAGACAGCCAGAACGCGATGTGTTCGGGGAGATCAGAGGAGACGAATTACTTGCAACTTTATTAATGAAATTCTTTGATGAAAAACTTGCAAATAAGGGTATTACCAAAGAGGACATTGATGAATTAACAGTTGGTTCGGCGATGGGTGTTGGAGAGAACTGGGCATATGGAGGCCGTGTACAAGCCTTTTTAGCAGAATTCCCTTTTAAAACTTCTGCTATGTTTATTGATAAGCAATGTGGCTCAGCTGGAGCAGGAATGCACGTGGGTATAATGGAAATTATGACAGGGTTTAGTAAATGTGTTTTATCAACGGGTGTAGAGCATATGACCCGTGTTTCCATGCAAAACACTCATATAACGCCAAATATGAAAATGATAAATAAGAAAAGTGAGTGGTTTAGACCGCAGTATGATTTTGCAACCACGAGCAATATGATCCAAACTGCTCAAAAGTTATACGAAGAAGAAATGCCTGCGTTTACAAAAGAAGACATTGATAAATTAGGAGTACGCTCTCATAATCTGACTGTTGAAAATACCGAAGCAGGATGGTTTAAAGGTGAAATAATTCCTGTCGAAGGACATGTTGAGGGTAATGTTGAAGAGAAGATGATGGTTGACAGAGATATGGCTGCAAGAAAATCTACATTAGAAGGTGTTGGAGGGCTACGAAGATTATCAAGACCGTTCTTCTTGGAGAAAAATGGTGGAAAAGAAGGATATCAAGAACGAGAAGGAACTTTAGAAGGTGTTATAACTGCAGGAAACTCTTCTCCATTAAATGCAGGAGCTACTGCCTGTATATTGATGGAAGCAGAAGAAGCAAAAAAGAGAGGGCTTGAACCATTGGCAAGAATCGTTTCTATTGGTTATGCGGGAGTAGATCCAACAGTAATGGGTCGAGGTCCAGTACCCGCCTCACAGAGAGCTTTAGATTATGCTGGATTAACCGCAGATGATATTGACTATTGGGAGATTAACGAAGCCTTCTGCGTCGTCACCCTAAACTGTATGAAGGCTTTTAACATCCCTGAAGAGAAAGTTAATGTAATGGGTGGAGCTTCGGCTATTGGACATCCTTTGGGAGCGACAATGGTAAGACTTCCTGGCACACTTGCTCGAATTTTGAAAGATAAGAAGGCAAAGTACGGAATTGCCAATGCTTGTGTGGGTGGCGGTCAAGGAATTGCAACTTTAATTGAAAACCTTGATGCCTAAGCATTAAAATTTTAAAAATCTTTATTTTTAAAATATTTTTTTTTTGAATTTTTCCTAATTTTACCAGATGTATCCTTGTTTATAGGTCAATTTAAATATATTAGATCTAGGACTTATCTGAGTAATATTTAAATATTAACCTATAACAAATTAACTTACAAGAAATCAAAAAATTGTGATAATAAAATGGCAGTTTATAAATCAATTCAATTAGTGGGGACATCTGATAAGAATTGGGCTGACGCTGTGAAAAATTGTTATGAGGAGGCTAAGAAATCCCTCCGTGGTATTCGGAACATTCAGATTATCGAGTCTGATGTCAAAGTTAAAGAAGATGTTGACAAGTTAATTTATCGAGTTCGCGTTCAGGTTAATTTTCAATTAGAAAGGTAAATTTTTAATTTAATTAATTTTTTTTTCTATTTCTCTTTTTCAATCTTCAGTACAAAAAACAAGTTAAAGTTATTCCCCAATATCAAAAAATTCCAAATCATCAATTAAATCTGTTAGGGTCTCTTTATTTATAATGAGAAATTCACCATCGACTTCAAATTGGTATTTTTTACCCCAATCAATCAAAAGTTCAACTAATTTATCATTATTCAGATTTAGTATCGACTGGATCATATCTATTTTAATACGTTTTGAGATTTCTAGTATTGATTTTAATTTTTCAATATTTTTAATCCTCTTACTTTTCTTTAACTCATTTAAATTGGCAAGAATTTGATTTCTTGCATTAAAAGCATAGGGAAATTTAGGATCGATTTCTAATGCTTTCTCATAATATTTTAATGCTTTCATTAAATCTCCTTCTTTCTCATATGCCAATCCTAGATTATAAAAACAATATTTATAATCTGGTTTAATTCGAATTGCTTCCTCATAGCACTGTTTGGCTTTTTCTATATCATCTAGATTATAGTTTACAATGCCAAGATTATAATGGGCTCGATAATTGGTTGGGTCGATTTCTATTACTCTTTTAAATATTTTTTCTGCCTCTTTATATTTCAAAACGTATTCATCATTTAGATACCCACCATAATTGAGGAGTGTGTCTATTAGGTATTTTTTAACTTGTTTTGATTCAGGATTATTTTTAGATAATGTATCTAATATTTCTAAGGCTTCTTTAAACTCCTGTTTTTGAG
>JBHLRJ010000097.1:0-15717 GCA_048882645.1 Candidatus Thorarchaeota archaeon | reverse complement strand
CGTGATTGTGGGATTAGCAAGTTATGGAAAGGCATCATATGAGAAGGAGTATAATAGTGGAATTGGTAGCAATGGAATAACATTAGCTAGGCATGGTACTCTCTCTCATGAATATTTTAAGAAATACCCGGAATGTTATGACGAAAAATTAGAGGAGAAACTTTTGTTTTATGGTAAGTATGGTTTAATTGATGAGGTTAAAGGACTTCCTACAACCATTGGTAAAGCTCTATTATCGCCAACTAGAACTTATGTACCAATAATACTCAAAATTTTAAATAAATATAGAAAAGAGATCCACGGAATAATACACAATACAGGTGGAGGTCAGACAAAAAATTTGAATTATGGTAAGGGTATAAAATATATCAAAAACAATTTATTTACTCTCCCAAAGATTTTTGAAATAATTCAAAATTCCTCAGAAACTCAGTGGGAAGAAATGTTTAGTGTATTCAACATGGGTCATAGAATGGAATTGTATTGTGAGGAACCAATTGCGAAAGAAATAATTAAAATTGCTAACAGTTTTAATGTAGATTCTAAAATTATTGGGCATTGTGAAAAATCTCCTTCCAAAAAAGGGAATGTAATAAAAATTAGTTCAGAATTTGGCTCTTTTACGTATAATTAATCACATTAACAATGACTGAAATTTTTGATGTTATTTGCATAGGAGCAGCCTTGGTTGATATGATTGCACAAGTGGAGAGGCATCCTGAAAGCGATGATGAGGTGTTCGTTTCTGATTTAAAAATTTTATCTGGAGGTGCCGCCGCTAATACTGCTTATGCTTGCGCAAAAATAGGATTAAAGTCTGTTTTTATTGGAAAGTTAGGTAAAAATGATACAATGGGCTTAAAGATAATAAATGATTTTAATAATGTACATGTAAATACCAATTTTTTAAAGTATTCAGAGGAATATGGGACAGGAACCGCTTATATAGCATTAAATAAAGAAGGAGATCGAAGAATCTATGCACATAGTGGAGCTGCGAATTATTTATCAAAAGATGATATCATAGAAGGAGAATTAATGCCTACAAAAGTACTATTCTTAAGTAGTTTAAAGAATTTACAGCCTTTTATTGAAGCGTCGAAAATTGGAAGAAAGAACATGATACCTGTCATTTTAAACCCAGGAATGTTAATTGTTGAACAAGGATTCGCACGTATCAAAGAATTATTAAAAAATATCGATATCCTAATCATGTCTGAGAGAGAATTTCGAATTCTCTTTAATATCGAGGGTGGAAAATTGACTCTCGATATTGTAAAAGCGAATTCGCAAATCCTTTTCGATCTAGAGATTAAAAGTCTTATAATAACCATAGGGAGGAAAGGAGCACTTTCAGTTACTGCCAATAAATCTAATTTAATATCTCCCTTTAAAGTTGAAAATGTTGTGGATACAACAGGTGCGGGAGATGCTTTTTCTGCAGGATTTATATATGGATTTATTCAAAATCCTAGATTTGAATTTGAAGATCTTTGCTATGATGTAAAGATTGGCAATTTATTAGCTAGTAAATGTATTCAAAAATTGGGTGCAAGAAATGGTATCCCAAATGCGGAGGCATTTAAAAGAGAACTTAGAAATATATGAATCATAAAGTTTATAATTTTTACAATTAATAATTTGTTATCAAAACGGAAGTGATAAGATATGGTACTTTCACTTGGAAAGAAAAGAATTTACAAAGCAAGATTTACATTCCTATTTTATGAAGTTGCTATTGTATTCGTATTTTTATTTCTTATTCTTATCATTCCAACATCATTAGTGCCCTTAATTACCCAGATAGGATCAATTCCTTATGGTGTCTCTTTTTATGTAATTAGAGCGATATTGGTATTCTTAGGAATTCCTCTAATTTTATATCTCACGAATCTTATATTTGAATCTCAAAAAAAAAAAGTAATAATTGCCGAGGATATTTCTCCTACAAAAGGTCACTTGAGATTGTTTAAAGTATCTAAGCGAAACTATAAGTATCAAATTTTGTATGGATTATTGATTTTCTTTCTAGTTTTCTTACCACTGGATTTCTTTACTTACCTCTTTATTCCAGATATGATTGAATATCAAGCGTGGTCATTGGGCCTTAAAAATACAAATGCATATCTTCTATCTAGTAATTATTTTATATTTTTAATTTCAGTTGTCATTATTCAAATTTCAGTAGCTATTACAGAAGAAAATATTTCGAGAGGTTTTCTTGCGAAACGAGGAAGCGAGTTTTTCCCTAGTATGTCTGCCGTAATAATTTCATCTCTGTATTTTGGGTTAGGACATTTTGCTTACTTTCTTGATCTTAGAGCGGTTGAAACAGTATCAGGGAAGTCATTTCCATTTTGGTTTCCAATCATATGGTTTATTCAAGCTTTTGTAATTGGAATTATCTTAGCATTATTTGTACTACGAAAGAAATGGCTTGTTCCTGTGATAATAGCGCATGCATTAAATAATATAGTTGCAGCGCATAGTATTTGGAGTTTTATCCAAGGAGTTAATTTCCAAACGATTGCTCTTCTTGTTTATATTCCATTATTCATTATTGGTGTTTTGTTTGTTACTGTTTGTATATTATTGGTATGGCCATATTCTTCTGTCAAAGAAGGATTATCTAATGGCTTAAATATGCTCAAAACTTATTTTAAGCAAGATTCTAAAGAATCTTCAAGAGGAGATATGGTTTTCCGGATTCTTATCGATATTTTAATCGGAGTAATCATATTTTTCTTTGGGTTCTTAGTAGCAGTTTAGAGGAGTGTCAATTAAATGAAGCTTGGGATCATTTCTGATACTCACATAACTAAAAATACAGATGAAAGTCAAATTTCATCATTAATAAACCAGTTAAAAAAGATTTTCGAAGATACTGATAAAATCATTCATGCGGGAGATGTTTGTGAACATTTTTTATTAGATGAGCTTGAAAATATTGCTCCGCTTATTTGCGTGAGAGGAAATGAAGATAGGATTAAAGAGATAGAACTTTTTGCCAAATTCTCTGCAAGTCGTTATAACATTGGGGTAATTCATATATTACCGGAGAATATTGAGGGATTTGTTGATGAACATAATCTTAATATTGTTATTTTTGGTCATACACATATCCCGCTTATCAAAGGGACATCGTATAATGCTTTGCTTTTGAATCCTGGATCCCCTACAAGACCTAAAATCCCTCCTCAAAAACCAGGTTTTTTGAAGCCTATTGCAAGACCAAGTGTAATAACGTTGGATATTGATGAGAACGATGTTTTATCAACTTTTATCGTAACACTGAAGATTTAACAAGATCGAATTCTAAAATTAAGATGTTTCCACATCAATTAATTTTAAATAGTATTTTACTCATATTAAACATACAAAGAAAGTTTATTTAGAAGGATTTCAACCTTATCATTTTCTAAATTAATACTAAATTTAAAATTTGGAGTGTGCGTTAAGTTGGTAAGTAGGCTCGAATTAGTACTCAAAGAACTTAATGATAATGGAAATTTTCGCGCATCTCTCTTTGCTACATCGACAGGTCTTGTTCTCGCCTTCCAGAAAGAGGAAGACATTGATGAACGAGTAGTTGCAGCGATGGGTTCATTGTTAAGTGATGCCGCTTACAATGCATCTAAAGAGATGAATTTATCAGACGTTATGAGTATGAAAATAAAGTATAGAGAAGATTTCATACTAATGAGAAATATAAATATTAATCCTACTACTCGTTTTCTATTAGCTGTTTTAGCAAAATTACCAGAATCGGAAGAAATTGAAAAATATATGGATCAACTTCTGGATTGGGCAGAAGAAAATAGTAAATCAGACTTAGAAAAATTGTCTTCATTATAAAATTATTATACATTTATTTTTCCATTTTTCTACAAGTGTTAGTAAAGGATGCTTAGAAAGACTTAGAATAAATCAATTTGGGAAGGTTTTATTAGAGTGTGTTTAAAAAAGTTAAGACTTCATCAGCGACTTGCTTTTCATAACCCCAGTAGAAATGATCAGCGCCTTCAATTATTTTAAATTTTTTTGGATCTGAATAGGATTCGAAATTTATTTGGAATTTATCATAATGAGCAATCGTATCTCTGTTGCCTTGAATGAAAAGCTTAAATTTTGTAGTTTGAGACATATTCTTATATTGTGAACCCATAAAGCCCCATGGATAAGAAACAGAAATAAAGCCAATAATCTTCTCTGAATAATTAACGGCTGAACTTCCAATTGCAGCACCATATGAATATCCACATAATATTATATTCTCAAAATTTTTTTCATTAATTAAAAAATTGATGCATGCATGTACATCACTTAATTCACCAGATCCGTTAGAATGGGATCCAGTTGATCTTCCCACTCCTCTAAAGTTAAATCTTAAGCATGAAATCTCATTCTCTACTAATTTATTAAATATTCCAGAAACTACGTTATTAAACATATTCCCTCCATACTGAGGATGAGGATGACAGATCAAAACAACAAAGTTAAGCACATTTGAGGTTGATTGAAATAACTCTGCTTCTAGTTTAACTTCATTATTAGCGATAAATAAACGATCAATTTCAACCATAATTATTTAATTATTTGATTTTTACCTTATAATAATTATACTAAAAATAATTGTGCGAAATATGAGTTTTTATAATAGACTTATCATTGAAAGAAAAATTAAAGAATTCATTGAGGAAGATTGTAATTTTGCGGATGTGTCTTCTAGTATTATTCCTGAAAATGCAGAAACAACAGCAAAAATTTATTCAAAAAGCATAGGATACATTTCAGGGCTGGAGGAATTAAAAATTCTCTATGACTTGTTAAATGTGTCTATAACACTTAAAAAGAAAGATGGAGAGATATTTAAAGAAGCAGATATAATTGCTGAATTAAAAGGTAAAACGAGGGAAATATTATTAGGAGAAAGAGTAGGGCTTAATCTAATAACCCACATGAGTGCGATTACCTCGACGACAAAAAAGTTTACAGAGATAATACATAAAACTGGTAAAAATGTAAAAATCGCATGTACACGTAAAACTACCCCGGGAATAAGAATTTTTGAAAAAAAAGCTGTAGAATTAGGTGGTGGTGACACACATAGGTTTACTCTTGATGAATTTTTATTAAAGGATACTCATCTACGATATTATGGGGGAAATGTTGAAAAAATGTTAAAAGCTGTCAAAAAGATTGCTAGCTTTACGAAAAAAATAGAGATTGAAATTGAAAAAGTAGATGATGTACTTATCTCTGCTGAAAATGGAGCAAATATCATTATGCTTGATAATTTTAGTCCAGATCAAGTTGGAGATGCTATTAACTTGCTAAAAGAGAAGAATCTAAGAGATAAAGTGATTGTGGAGGTATCGGGTGGAGTAAGTCTTGAGAATATTGTAGATTACATACTATCAGAACCAGATGTGATAAGTTCAGGGCAATTAACTCAATTTCCTTCTGAAAAAGTAGATTTTTCCCTTCGGTTTGATTGAAAAATTTTTAATCTATTATAATTTCGCGGATAGATCCTTTAATATCTTTAATTTTAATTAATTCAGTATACAAGTCTTTAATTACATCAATCTCACCAACTAACAAAATAATTTCAATCTTCTTTTCAGCTATACGCCAATCCGTTATTGTTTTAACGATCTGGTGAAATCGTGAATACAAATCAGATATTTGGTTAATGATCATCTCCTTGAATGGATACACAAGACTGATTACCATAATTTTATAACCTTCAAGAGTTTCAAACTGTTCATTTCTCTCAATAAAACTAACAATAGACTCCCTTAAGGCTTCACTCTTAGAGCTAAATCCACTTTGAGTTCGAACTTTTTCGAATCGTTCAAGTAGATCATCATTAATTTGTAAGGATATAATAGGCATTATAAAAAACAAAAAAAGTTATTTTTAAAATAAAGTTTATTACCAATCTATTTAATTTTTGGTTCTTATTCTTCGATTTTTCTCTTGGAACGAATATATATAATTAAACCAATGATAAAAAGTGTCAATCCTGAAATTGATAATCCGTATTCCAAATTAATCCCTAATGTCAATGGATCTGTTGTTAAGCCCATTTCATATTGAGCAAGAAATGGTACAACATTATCTCGAAAATTTACTAACCATGTTGTTATTCGAAGCATTTGATTATCAGTTAAGTTAAAATGCAACTTTAATTCATTATAAGCATCTGATGAAGATTCTGAACTAGCGAGATACCACCTTTGAAGCCCTTTAGGATTTACTAATGATAATGTATTTTCTTTATCAAAGAGAGCCATTGCTGTGCTAAGTAAAATGCCTGTTGGAGTCGGAATGCCAGCTTCAAACCCAGTGAGTGAGAAACCTAAGCCCAATTCTTCACCAAGATCAATTCCCTCAGGATAAAGTGCATCTCCCCGAAAAGTTCCGTTTGCCCATTGTTCAAAGAATAGGACTATTGCATATTCAGGTATTGACATTCCTTGTTTATATTCAAAGAGAGGCGGAACAACATCCTTCTTAAATTTTTTAAATAACCAGTCAAGAATTATACTGAATTGAGTTGAATCTAGATTGAATGTGGTAGAAAGTTCTGTCTGAATAGTATTGTTACCATTTGCTGCTTCAATCCACTTCTGAAGCCCAATTGTTGTGTTTATAAAAGAAAATATGTTTTTTGAATTCCAAAGATCAATAGTTGTTGCTAATGAGAGATTTAATGGAACAGGGCAACCAGCTTCAAATCCAACGATGTTTGAGGAAATTCCTAGCAATTCTCCTATATTTAATTCACCCATTGAACCATTTGCCCATTGATCATAAAACATTAAATTTGCTATATCAACTGTAGTTAATCCCCAGTATTCAGGAGGACATATGGTAACATCAGATAAAATATTTGGAATTGCTATAGGAAGAAAATGATCCTCCATCCATTCTACTAGTGAAGATAGTTGGACCCATGTGGCATTATAATTCTCTTGTAAAGTTATGTTTGCACCTGTATATATTGTAGCATTTTGATAAAGGTCAAGAAATTCTAAAACACCCCACCCAACTTCTGGATCCTCCATAAAACCGGGAATACCTAAACTCTCATTCCCATAAATCAATCTCTTTTCTGCTAGAGTTGTATAATTCAGGCTAACAGAGCTATTTGTAATATATTCGGAAACTCCTTTATACGGTATAGTTTGTATAGCTGATAATGTTTCATTAAATGTTGGGAAATTAAAGAATAATTCAAATGTTAAATCAGCTCCCAAGATGCTATTATTCATTTCAACACAGACACCTGTTAAAAAAGATAAATTAACTAAATAATGAATAAAGGGAAATCCTTCATCATAAATACCAAGAAGGACTTCAGGGATTGCCGAAAAGTTAATCATTTGTTCAATTTTAGGCACCATATTCTCTTGAATTCCTAGAAGAGCTTCAGGAACGCCTTTAGAAATTTCGGTCTCTAAATAATTATTAATAATTAAACCCGTTGGCATCATACCTACGCCAATTACTAAAGCGATAAGTGAGAGTTTTTTAATTCTATTTTGCATACAAACATTACCTTCAATATGAGTAAAATTAAATCAATTAATGAATTCGCTTCTAAATTTTAAGTATCTATAATGATCTCATGATATATAAATGTGATCAATATTACTGATCATTAATTATCAAATCAAAAAAGTTTTAGATGAGTCTTTTTAGAAACTCTATACTTTGATCTAAATCCTTAGCTGAGGAAAGTTCAATAATAAGAGAGCCCGAATAATCATATGTCTTAATAATTTCAAGAATTTCATGAAAATCGACTTTACCTGTTCCTAATGGAGGGTGAGTATCAGAATTTTTGTTGGCGTTATCAACAATATGAACATTTTTAATTATTTTATGAAATTTATCCCATAAGTTCTTTACATTGCCATCACACGTGAAGAAATGACTGGTGTCATAGGTAATATATATGTCTTTGCGATTTATTTTTTGAAATATTTGTTCTATATCATTTTCATCGAGCATGATATGACAATTTTGGGGCATATTCTCTAAACAAATATCCACATTTAGGTTATTTGTAGAATTTAGGAGTTTTTGAATAGAATTGGCTAACTGGACTTTATTATGATTTCTAATAGAATTTATTAAAAAGTTGGCTAGGCCCGGATGAACTGTTAAAAGCTTGATTCCAATAATATTACATAGTTCGGCGGTTTTAATATAAGACTCGACTGAAGAGTTAGAGATAAAGTTATTATGTGTACATAAATTGACATCAATGAATGGTCCGTGAATCTGCGTTTCTATTGTATACGATTTAACAAGATCTATAAAATTCTGTTGGTTTTCAGCTTTTATAACTTCGGGGGGATCTAGTACTAATTCCACGACTGGGATATCGTTTATTTCAGCAAAATTAAGACAATCTTCAGTAGCTTTAAGCATCAAATCAAGTAAATTATTATAATTAGAGGAAAGACCATATTCTATAATATGACCTAAAGAGCTAATACCAATTTCCATAAGTATCACGATATAAACTATTGATTATGGTCTCCTTTTCATTTTACGAGGATAGTTAGCGAATAAACTTTCATGGAGTTGTTCAAACCGCGCTAGATGCTCTTTAGGTATAATTATCGGGTCTCCAGCTTGTAAAGCACCCCAATATACTTTTGCTAATTTCTCCACTAACTCCGCAAATTTCACAGATTGATCAATGGATTTTCCACATACAATAGCACCATGGTTTGCCAATAATGCGCCATTTTTAATACCAAGGGCTTTGAGTGCTACTTCCCCAATTTCTTCAGTATGAGCTTCTCCAAAATCAGAAACACTAATTGACCCTCCCAGAAAAATATACATCTCTTCCATTATAACTGGAATACTTTTTCGAACGATAGATAACATTGTAGCATACGGAGAATGAGTATGAATTACTGCTTGCACTTTTGGTCTTGATTTATAAATAGCAATATGCATTTTAGCTTCGGTTGAAGGTAATTTTCCTGTACTGAGAGCTACGCCGTCAAAATTCATATGTACAATTTCTTCTTTTGTTAAGGTTGTGTATTGATTAAAAGAAGGTGTGATTAAGAGTTCTTCATTCTTACCAACCCTTACACTGACATTTCCTTCCCCAGATTCTACTAAGCCTTTTATGAATATAGCTTTAGCTCCTTCAACTACTTCATTTCGAAGTTTCTCTTCTCTTGTTATAGGCATAATTTAAATAAGTAAAGGCGTGTTAAATATTTAATACAATTAATAAATTTAATTACTCTAACTTTACATATAATTTATAAGGCACGCAAACCTACTTTACCTACCAAATTATAAGTATTGTGAAAATGGGTATCATAAAAATTTTACTTCATGCTATATTTTTTATGTTCTTCTTTGGGATTGTCTATTCATGGTATCAAAATGGGGTTTTTCCTCCAATGGGTTTGGTGGCTGCTTGGATTGTATTTATCGGAGCTGTCATAGGAGATATTACATTTAATGTCTACAAAATGATGAAATCAGATAAAGTGTAAAAGGCACAATAATTTAGTATACCCTAATTTTTTAAATAAAATACTAACCATCTAAGATTATTCCCATTATATTCTATTTTTTTACTGAGAGATGGATAGGATTATATTACATTGTGATTTAGATTGCTTCTATGCTGCTGTGGAAATCCGGGATAATCCACAATGCAAAGGAAAACCAGTGATTATAGGAGCAGATCCCAAAGAAGGTAAGGGGCGGGGTGTAGTTTTAACCTGTTCTTATGAAGCTAGAGTTTTTGGACTTCATTCAGGAATGCCTATTTCTCAGGCATTTAAACTTTGTCCTCATGGGATTTATTTAAAACCAAATCATAAGAAATATTCAAAAGCCTCTAAAGAGGTAATGGAAGATTTAGAAAAGTATTCGAAAACATTTCAGAAAATGGGAAACGATGAAGCATACCTAGATCTTACTGATACGTGTGTTAATTTTATTGAAGCGTTAGAGGTTGCTAAATGCATACAAAAAGAAGTGAGTGAAAAAGTGGGGATAACAATATCGATTGGAATAGCTCCTACAAAATCTCTTGCAAAAATTGCATCTGATTACAATAAACCAAATGGAATTACCCTTTTTAAACCCGAGAGCTATAAGGAATTACTATATCCTTTAGATATTACTTGCATTCCCGGTATAGGGAAAAAAACTAAATATTATTACTACAAGAAGGGAATTAAAAAAGTTGGTGATATCCTTGATATTTCCTTGACCAAGATGATAAGGTTATTTGGAGAGCAAGGGAAATGGATTTGGAAAGTAGTTAATGGTCATGATAATAGAAGGGTTAATGAGTTTTCTAAAGGAAGAAAATCTATAAGTGCAGAAAGAACCTTTTATACAAACACAGATGATTTTAATGAAATTCTAATTAAATTAGAAGAAATTAATAAAAGACTTCACGAATCAGTCAAAAAGAACCATTTAACCTATAAAACTATAACACTGAAGGTAAGGTTTGAGGGTTTCCAAACCTATACTAGATCGAAAACCTTAACATATCCAATACAAGATGAAAAAGCTGTTATTAAAACTATTTTAGGACTATTTAAAGAGTTTTCAGAGAAGGATAAAAAAATTAGACTCTTAGGAATAAAGTTATCCAACTTGGAGAAACACCAAAAATCTCATCAGACAAATCTTTTGAATTATGCATATACTTAATTTTCTCCCTCGAGATATTTATAATTAAATAGGACAGGGAAAAGATAATTTTTTATCTAATTATCATTTCAATTTCTTGGAAATATTCCTTTATTCTCTCGGACGTCGTAGGGAGAATGTATTGATTATTCTTTCTTAATTCTAATACAAAAATACATTCATTCAGTAGCCAAAGTAATTTATATACTTCAATCTTCTTTTCAAAACTTTTATCAAGATTATAAAATCTTGAGTAAGAATTATAAAATGCTTGCTTAAGGGAGGGAATGTTCAAAAATTTCAAGGTTAAGTAATCAATTTTGATAAAATCTTGAGCTCTGCTTCCAATGCACCAATCGTCAAAATCGACTAATCCATTGATGTGGATTATTCCCTGATCTTCTTTAACAATAATATTCTGACTCTGAAAATCATTGTGTAATATGACAAATTCAGTCTCATCTTCAATTAAAGCTTGATTATCTCGAAAATATTCTTCAATTTCATCGGTAAACTCTACCTTATACTTTTTTGCTTCTTGTATTCTATTTTCAATTACAGTGTTCACGTATTCTGGATAAAAATCGACCTTTTTTTTTCCAATTGTCTTAATTTTTTTATAAAAAGAATTGAAATTTATTTGGTGTAAATTTCCTAAATGTTCTCCAAGATTTTCAAATAGAATTAAAAATTTTCTTGTATTTAAATTTATTCCTTCATTGATATATTTTTGGATAAGCTGGGTTAGCGGTTTACCGCGGATGTATTCTTGGACTGAGAAATTATAAGGAACGATGTCTTTCGTTTCATCGTAATAAATCAAATTACCTACAGGGATGATGGGAAGGTTTCCTTTATCAAAGATATAAGATCCTGTTTTCGCAATTAAAATTGCTTTTAACTTTTCCCATAGATTAGGATCGTTAGGAGTTAAGTTTTTATCTAAAAAGGGGTATAAAAGCTTTTCTTTTATCATATTTTCATATTGAGAAAATTTACTAGTCTGGAATCTAAAAACTAATTGTTCATTCTCAAATCTTACTTTATAAATTGTATTAAAATCAATATTATATGGCCCTTTTATTCTTTTTACATTCCCTTGTTGAACTAAAATGGGTATTTTTGAGAATGTTTTTATAATTTCATGAAATTGATAAAGGTCTTTTTTACCTATAGAATATAATTTATATATTTGTTTACGGTTAAGTAAGTAGTTAAGAGTTGCTTCTATCCTTTCCTTTGTTATCGGATCAATTTCGTTGGCCAATTCTAATATAATATTTTTAATGTCTTCATCAGTATCTAGATTCAGATCCCTATATAGTTGTAGAAATGCATATTTTAAACCACGTGTTTCGTTTCCTTTAATTTTAAAATCATAGATTTTATCCCTGGTCTCATTAATTTGCTCTTGTAACTGTAATAGTTCTAATAGATTATCTTCTAATGCATAATTATATAATTTAGAGCTCAGATTTACCAAATTACTTATACTAGAAACAATTCCACTGTTTTTCCTCTTATTAATAGGGATTAGTTGGAAAAAATTATGAGAGTTTTCTTCTAATCCGCAATAAACTGAAAATTCCTCGCTTATTAATTCGAGAAATGATTTACATTTCTTAATATTATAAAAGGAATCATTTAATCCTTTTAAATTGGGGAATTCTAATAATTTTTTTAATAAATCTGGTTCAATTTCATTACCACCAGAAAGGAATGGATTATTGTTAAAATAAATCTTGTTCTTTGGGTTACTCGCTCCTAATATAGTTTCTAAATGAGTTTCCATAGTATCTAATGTTAATTTTTTAGAGAATGGAGGAAATATCAGATAATTAAGTTCTTCAAAGTTTTTTCCGAGGATGTCCATTTGATTGAGGATATCATCAGTAGTATCACCAAATAATCCTATAAGGATGGGTAATTTTCTTTCAGTTATATTCAATGAGATATTTATTAGTTTTATCTTTTCTTCAATTTTATTAGAGAATAATCTTCCATCCCCAGTATCTCCAAAAAGGAGAAGAGAATTAGAATCATTTGTTAGTACATGACGTATGAGAAGTGAATTCAATTTTTCTATTATTTCATAGTTTTTATTGTAAAATGTCATTAGATTGCATATTACGCCATTTATTGGTGTCATTTAAACCTCTCTTTAAAAAATTAGTCTCTTCAAAGCACTCTGATTTTTGGAGATTATAATTATTGGAATTAGACTTTAATAATTTTCTTAATAATAATCACTTATCAAATTTAAATAAATACGATATGACATAATAAGAAGGGATTTATATTTTTTGTAGAATTGATGGTATTGAAATTCCACTAGTATCTACTGGCACTTCTCCCTTTATCGGAGCAGGTCAATTTGGAATTAAAGCATATGAGTGGCGAAAAAGATTTTTAAATAACCCCAAGCAAATGTTAAAGATTTTGGAAGCTAGTTATTTAGCAGGAGCACGTGGAATTGAGGCAATCCCCTCTGGAAAAATTTTAAAGGCTGCAAGAATCATGAACGAACAATATAAAGATTATGTAATAACAGGTTCCACGTATCCAGGTAAAGATCCTGGTATTGAAGCGTTAATAGATGCTGGGGTAAAATTAATATTTGTACATGGAATAATTTCGGATTTAAAAGGTAGAGACTTGATAAACATCCTTGATGATATATCAAACCGGGGAATTATTCCAGGCATTGCAACTCATGATCCAATTCTTACGTTAGAATATAGTATTGAAAATTCATTAAATGTAAGAGCCTTTCTTATACCTTTCAATGCAATCGGAGATTTGATGGGAAATATGAAAAAATTAGAGGATATTGTTAATAATACAGAAGAATATTATTTTATTGGGATGAAAACATTAGCGGCGGGAGCGATTAAACCTGATATAGCCTTTAATTATATTTCTCATCATAACATTTGTGCTGTAACAATCGGCATGGTGACAACAAAACAAGCAAAAGAATCAACTAAAATAGCTCTTGAGTCATTAAAAAGAAAGAATAAACACTAAAATAAAGTAAGTTGGTTATTTAGAGATCTTAGATTTTTTTCGATTCTTTAAATATCTCAAAAATCTCCTCCTCATACTCAACAGTATCTTCGGGCAATAAATTGGGATCTTTAATAAGTTTTGCTAAATAGTATATTTTAGCTCCTCTTTCAAGATATTTAAGAACGGTATATGCACCCTCTAAATGGCTTCCACAACAAAGATTGCCATGGTTAGAAAGTAAGACGGCATTTTTCTCTTCCAATCCTTTCAATACACCTTCAGCCAATTCTTCTGTTCCTGCTTCACTATATTCGGCACATATTACTTCACCACCGATATAAGGAACTAACTCTTCTATAATGGGTGGGAGAGAAAGATTTAATGTGCTAAGAACGGTAGAATAGATACTATGAGCATGGATAACTGCGTTAACATCTTTTCTTTTCTTGTAGACGCTTAAATGTATTTGTTTTTCTACAGACGGATTTCTATTACCTTCGAGGACTTTTCCTTCCATATCAATGATGAGGATATCATTTGGCTTCATGTCTGAGTAGTTAACATTACTGGGTGTGATAAGAACGAATTCATCATGTTCGTCTTTTATTCTTACACTAACATTACCAGCTGAGCCAATTACATGTTTCTCCTTTAATAGGGTCTGACACAGATTAACAATATCGACTTTTAATTGATTGATCTCTTCATCTTTTCTGATCACATTTTCCGTAAGTACTTCTGGATTCATTATATGATTTGGTGTCTTACGGTTTAACCATAATTGAATATCATCAAAGATCATGGTTGATTGGCGTTCGATAATCTCATAGGTATCCCCTCCTATATGGGGTGAAACGATAGTATTGTTAAACTCTAAAAATTCATTGTCTTCATCAATTGGTTCTAAGGGAAAAACGTCTAATGCGGCTCCTGCAATTCTTTTTTCTTCTAATGCTTTTTGTAGGGCACTATAATCAATTAAACTCCCCTTGGCAGTGTTTATCAAGTAGGCTGTCTTTTTCATAGAGTTTATTAGGTTTTCATTAATAAGATTATCATTTTCATTGGTAGAAACAGCGTGAATCGTGATGAAATCTGAATTTCTCATAAGAACATCAAGGTCGACTTTATCTCCATAAAGCTTTGCTGTTTCATTTGAAATATAAGGATCATAAATAAGAAAATTAACTCCAAAAGGTTTTAATCTTTCAGCAACTCTTCTTCCAATTTGACCTAAACCGACAATTCCTATTGTCTTTCGACCTAACTCCGTACCCTTGAAATTTACGAAATATTTCACCCAATCTTCAAATT
This sequence comes from Candidatus Thorarchaeota archaeon, assembly GCA_048882645.1. Lineage (GTDB taxonomy): Archaea > Asgardarchaeota > Lokiarchaeia > Sigyniarchaeales > SOKP01 > Loki-b32. The sequence continues at coordinate 693 of JBHLRJ010000097.1, read as the reverse complement.
CAACTATCTCAAAATTATCTGAATGAAGAATTCTATCTATATTTTGCACATTACGCGCGAGCATTAAGATATAACAAACCGTAATATCTGCGACTGCATCGACATTTCTTAAAGGAGTGTTAAGAACAAGTAAATCTTTTTTTGTAGCTGCTTTAAGATTTACATTAAATGGGTCCCCTCTACATGAAATGAGTAATTTTAAGTTAGTTTGCTGATAAAACTCTTCTTTCTTTACATCATCAATCTCAGTTATGAAAATATCTACATCCTTAAGTTTTTCTGCTAATTCTTTAACATCAAAATAAATTTCTCCAGTTTCGACCCAAGGTTCATAAACTACTTCCATTAGGTTTTTTAATTTTTTTAGGATTTCTGGAGTTATACTTGCTGTTATAAAAGCTTTCATTAGTCTTAGTTTCCTATAATTTTTAATTTAAAAAAAATTAGAATAATAAACTTTTTAATTTCAGCAAATTGCGAATTTTTCCTTCAACTACTTTAATTTCTCCAGAACTATATGCTTTTACTGCACCAATCTCCTTATTAAATAAATTTATTAATGTTTTCTCTGATATAAATTCTATCTTTACTGATGCTGATTCATTTCCTGTATTATCTTTCACTTCAATCCCTTGATCTCCATTAACTAATATTAGGATTTTACGTTCTGTGTCCAAAAAGGTAACTTGAATC
>JBHLRJ010000096.1:0-15881 GCA_048882645.1 Candidatus Thorarchaeota archaeon | reverse complement strand
TAGTCTTGACTGGTTATGGAAAAGAGGAGTTAAAAAAGATTGATAGTATTAAGCCAGACTTGATATTTGAAAACCTATATGAATTTGCTAAAAATTTATAAAATCATTTATAATTTAAATCACTTAAAAGATACAAAATATCGTGAATAGAAAATGAAATTTTTTATTGATACCGCAAACTTAGACCAGATAAAGGAATATCAAGATCTAGGAATACTTGATGGGGTAACAACAAATCCAACACTGCTAGCCAAAGAAGGGGCCGAGCCAATGGAACAATTAAAGAAGATATGTGAGATTGTTGATGGTCCTGTTAGTGGAGAAGTAATAGGTTTAACCACTGAAGAAATGGTAAAAGAAGCACGTGAACTTGCAAAAATTGCTTCTAATATTGTAATCAAAATCCCTTTTACAAAAGAAGGAATTAAAGCAGTTAGAATTCTTGAACCTGAGGGAATAAAAACTAATGTTACTCTCGTTTTTTCTCAAAATCAAGTTCTTATAGCTGCTAAGGCAGGGGCTTCCTATATCAGCCCTTTTATAGGTAGGTTGATGGATAATGGTCAGAATGAGATTGATTTTCTATGGGAATGCATGGATATCCTAAATGCTTACGATTTCAATTCTGAACTTATTGTAGCAAGTATTAGAAATACTAGACATGTTATAGAAGCAGCGAAAATAGGAGCACATATAGCCACCATTCCCTTTGCTGTTCTTGAAAAAATGTTTAAACATCCTAACACCGATGCTGGATTAAAAGCATTCCTCGATGATTGGGAGAAATTACAAAAAAAATTAGAGGATTAATTAGATTAAAATGTCATTAGTCCAAGAAATTAAAAAATGGAATAAAAAGAAAGTATTAATCATCGGTGAAGCTTTAGTTGATAAGTATATATTTGGATACACGGATTCAATCTCACCTGATGCTCCTGTTCCAAATGTAAAAATAGAAAATAGCTCAACTTATATAGGAGCAATCGGTTTAGTATTACAATATATCAAATCTCTAGGAGGAATTCCTGAAGTTTGTAGTGTTGTAGGAAATGATTTTGAAGGCGAATTTTTTCAAAAGAATATACAGAAGTTAAAAATTGATCAATCTGGTATCCTAATAGAAGAAAACATCAAAACACCGCAAATCACTCGAATTAAAGCAATGAACCAGCATCTGCTGCGATTGGAAGCAGATTATCATACTGATATTTCTGATTCTATAATAAATAGATTCCAGGGGATAATAGAAAGTAAAGCTGAAGACATGGAATCAATTTTAGTTTTGGATTATGGAACGGGTTTATTTAATGATCTTTTTATTAAAAACTTGTTAACTAAGCTCAGAAATAAATATAAACATATTCCCATAATTGTCCGACCAACTATAAATAACTATTATTTATATGAAAATGTCGATTTAATCAGAATGAATCTCCAAAAAGCTTTAAATACTTTTTCAATTGATTGTTGTAATGAAACTAGCATAATCATTGCGGGAAAAAGAATTCTAAATTCAGCTAAATGTAAAAATGTGCTATTGAATTATCTAGAATTAGAGTCATATCTCTTTTCAAAAGACCACGAGAGCGTTGAACAGATTAAACCTATACTGAAGCAACCTGTAAGAAGTTATGTAGCGGTAGGAAGTGTTATAATGGCAGCTTTAGGGTTAACATATGCTTCAGAAATATCTACAATTAATGGGGTAAAAATAGCTCTTAATGCAGCAGCTCTTACAGCTTCTCTTCCCCCTGTCGAATTTTATAATTCAACCAAACTCAGCGATTATATTTTAAAAAAAAATAATACTAAATAATAAAAAAAACCAGAGGTAGGTATGGGATTATCGAAAGCAGATGAAAAACAACTTTTACTAGATATTTTAGATATTAAAAAAGATATTTTGAAGATGGTTTACCAAGCTCAGTCAGGCCATCCCGGAGGTTCATTATCATGTGCCAATATAATTTACCTTCTTTATAATAATGTCATGAAAATTAACAGACAAGATCCTCAATGGAGTGATAGAGACATCTTTATTTTAAGTAAAGGCCATGCAGCACCTGCCTTGTATGCTGTTTTATCTAAGATTGGTTTCATTAAAAGAGAGGTCTTATTCACATTACGACAATTCGGTTCAATTCTACAAGGGCATCCTGTTAAAAATCCAGAAATCGGAATAGAAATATCAACAGGCTCCTTAGGTATGGGTTTATCAATAGGAGTGGGATGTGCGTTAGCAGCGAAATTAGACAACCATGAGAGATTGATTTATATTTTACTAGGTGACGGAGAATTAAATGAGGGATCAATTTGGGAAGCGGCTATGGCCGCAAACCATTACAAATTAGACAATTTAATTGCCATCATTGATAGAAATGGTATTCAAAATGATGGTTCTACCGAAGAAATTATGGCATTGGAACCATTGGCAGATAAGTGGAAAGCGTTTGGATGGGAGGTTATTGAAACTGATGGTTCTAATCTTAATGAATTAATAAGGTCCTTCAATAGAGTTAAATCTATTCTTGGAAAACCTAAAGTCATCATCTCATACTTAATTAAAGGAGCTGATGTATCCTTTATGCAACATACTCAAAAATACCATGGACGAGCACCCAACGAAGAAGAGTATAATCTTGCGATGAAGGAACTTGAGAATACCAAAAAAGATTTAAAATGAGGAAAATGCCATCATGTTAGAACCAGATCTAAGAGATACATTTGGAGATATTCTAGTCAAAATTGGAAAAACTATCATGGATATTGTTGTTTTGGATACTGATTTATCTCTTTCTACAAGAACTTACAAATTTGCTAAAGAATTTCCTAAAAGATTCTTTAATATGGGCATTGCTGAGCAAAATATGGTGGGAACAGCTTTAGGATTTGCGATATCAGGAAAAATTCCAGTAGTTAGTGGGTTCTCAGTTTTCACTACGGGCAGAGCTTGGGAATTCATCAGATTTGCATGTCATGATAATTTGAACGTAAAAATTATTACTACTCACAGTGGATTTGTGGGAGGAGATGGAAGCTCTCATAATGCTTTAGAAGATTTAAGCCTAATGGCTTCTATTCCAAATTTAACTGTTTTAGCTCCAGCAGATAATATTGAGCTTAAAAAAATGCTAAATTATATATTTAGAACAGAAGGTCCTTTTTATGTAAGATTACCAAGAGGTTCTTTTCCAAAAGTTCATAAAAGTGAATACAGATTTAAAGTTGGAGAACCTGATATACTAAAAGATGGTGATGACGTTTGCTTGATAGGTATGGGCTATGGTAGTTCATTAGCCGTAAGTTCGACTCCACATATCGAAAAAGAGTTGAGTATTTCTGTTAAAATAATAAATCTTCCAACAATTAAACCAATCAATATTAATTCTTTAAATAATGAGATAAAAAATACAAAAGGAATAGTAATAATAGAAGAACATAATATTTATTGTGGATTTGGGAGTATTTTAGCAAGGATTATTTCTGAAAATCAAATTCTACCAATGGAATTTATTGGTATTGACGACTCATTTGGGCAATCTGGGGAACGAAATATTATACTAAATCACTATGGAATAAATTTAAAGCAGATATCTAATAAAATTAAAAAGATACTACGAAAATAGATAAACCAAGAATTAACATAAAAGTAGCCTAAATTTTCCAGACAAGGTTTATATATTATTGGATATAAGTATTAATTAAATTTTTCAAGCTTTAACAAATATATAGAATCCAATATCCCTTAAGAAAATGATATTTAAAAATAGATTAAATCTGGTAGGAAACCCATATGATTTAATTTGTTTATTATAATTTCTTTACTTTGTTCAATTGTTTGTTTATCAGTCTCAACAATAATATCTGCTTGATCTGGCTCTTCAAATGGGTGATCTATTCCAGTAAAGTTTTTTATTTCTCCTGCTCTCGCTTTCGCATACATTCCCTTAATATCGCGTCTTTCACATTCTTGTAATGAGCATTTTACATATACAAGTATATAATCTCCAATCTCTTTACGTGAATATGCTCTAATTTTATTGTAAGGAGATACAAACGAGGCAAGAACAGCGACACCATTACGGGTAAGGAGTTTCGCAACAAAGGTTACTCTTTCAATATTCATGTTGCGATCTTCTTCTGAAAATCCTAAATCCCTTGTTAAACTCTTCCTAACTATATCTCCATCAAGCCTCTCGACTTTCATTCCTTTTTTTCTTAATTCCTCAGCTACAGCATCAGCTAGGACAGACTTTCCTGAACAGGGTAGCCCTGTAAACCATAATGTAAAACCTTTATGTTCCAACTTTTATTTCTCCTTTTTAAAATTTAATTTTTTTCCCTTCCATATCAGAAGGAATTTCTAATCCTAAAATATTGAGAGATGTAGGTGCAATGTCGAGAATATTTTTTATTCCTAGGTTTTTCCCTATTTTCTTTTTTGGATCATAGATAATATATATTCCATGCCAATCATGCACAGCGTCATCAGGCCCAGTATCATTTTCATCTAAATACATTGATTTATAACCTACTGTTCCAGCGGATCTCCAATTCAGATCATCAAAATATACAAATAAATCAGGAGAGTCACCCCTTATAATCTCAAATAATTCTTCTGGTTTGTATACCTTAGTATTCATAGAATTTCCATTGGCATCTTTGATGTTTCTTATCATATCAGCAATTTTATCCCGCCATTTATCGTATTCTTTTACCTTTATAATTCCTTTTGGTTCTCTCCCTTCTAAATTTAAAAAAATTCTTGCATAGTATCCACCCCAACCCCAAGCATATGTATTTTCCCAATCTACGTCCGCTTCTCCAATTCTTGTCCTTGGATTTGGGGGTGTATTAAATTTTAGCAATCCTAAATTTTCGAGTGCCATATTAATGCATATTAAGCCTTTCATTGCCTTTGCGCCATGATCCGACACCACCATTACAATTGTATTATTGTCTAATAAATCTAAGATTTCCCCGATTTTTTGATCCAAATAAATATAAAAATTTTTCATTTCCTCTTCAAATCTATTGCCCACTTCATATTTAGGGTGATTTTTATCATAATATTTCCAAAATGCATGGTGAAACCTATCCAGCCCAATTATTACAAATTTAAAGTAGCTCCATTCCTTCTTTTTAATCATGTAAATGATTGTTTTAAACTGAATTTCTGTCATTTCTATAATTTTTTTTAGTAAATCTTCCTTTTTCTCCACCCTAAAATTTACATCAAAAATGTAATTACCCACGTTTTTTATAATTTCTTCTTTCAATTCAGGTGGATAAGTGAATTCTACATTGCTATCTGGTGTTATAAAGCCGGAAACAAGACACCCATTAATTTTTTGAATCGGATATGTTGGAGGTATACCTAATATACAAGATTTTAATCCTCTTTTAGCTATTATATCCCAAACTTTAGGCTCCTTGATATTATAAGAGGTTGCGATCCAAAAATCATCATAAGCATTCTCTTTTCTATGCCTAAAACCATATAGTCCTAAAGTACCTGCTTTTTTACCAGTCGACATTACCATCCACGCGGGGATAGTAATTGGAGGATTACAAGTTCTGAGTTTTCCATAAACTCCTGATTCCATTAATTTCCTTAAATTAGGACAATAATCTACAAAATCTTCAAAAAGAGTTTTCGGAGTAGCACAGTCAAGCCCAATGATTAATAATTTTTTCTCAGTTTTGCTCATTTTCAAACTCTTAAAAATTTTAATTTATTATGTTACAAATGGGTTCTCATATTGTAAAATAACCTGAGCAACTTCAGGACGCATTACTTCTGGTCCAGGTGCCTTGCCAGAAACTAAAGCGGTTCTTATCTCACGGCCTGCAAAGAAATTTTGCTTCTCTGGTGGATGAGGACAGATTTTATCATTCACAATAGATTCACATACTTCACATCTTGAAAAGGATCTAAATTTTATAGGTTCAATTCCTAAATCAGGAAACATTTCAAATATTTTATGAGCATCATATGGCCCATAATAATCACCAACTCCTGCATGATCTCTCCCTATTATGATATGGTCGCAACCATAATTTTTTCTAGCAATTGCATGAAATATAGCCTCCTTTGGTCCAGCATACCTCATTTCTGTCTCAAATGTACTAAGAACTACTCTATCTTTAGGGTAATAAAGTTCTATTAATACTTGATATGCTCTTATAATAACTTCATCTAGAAAATCACCCGGTTTTTTCTTACCTATAACAGGATTTATAAAAAGTCCATCAACATATGTTAAACCTGCTTTTTGAAGGTACTCATGTCCCAAATGTGGGGGATTTCTTGTTTGAAATGCCACTACCTTATCCCATTTCTTCTCTTTAAATAATACTCTGGTTTCAATAGGTTTTAAATCTAAATCTTTAAACATAGCTCTGGGCTCATTGATTAAAAATATTTCTCCTCCAACTAACCAAGGTTCCATTTTAAAGATTGAATCTACTCCTGGATGATTTTTATCTAATGTACCATATACCTTTTCTGCAAATTCTTTCTTATCGTAATGATATATGTCTTGCACATCCATTAAAGCAATTGGGTTATTTGACGTATTAGTTAATAAAATTCGATCATCAATTTGAAAAGATTCTACCTTAGTTTCAGCAACATCCAACACAATTGGAAATGGCCATGCAACATTGTTTTCTAAATACATATGTTCGAGTACATATCTATAGTTGTTCTCATTCATAAATCCTTCTAATGGACTAAAAACTCCAAAAGAAATGTTTTTAATAACTTTTATTAGTTGAGGGTTAACAGTTATCTTCTCAAACTCATTAATTTGTTCTAATATTCTCTCTTTTTCAATTCTGGGTAATTCTTTATTAATTAATCTACCTCCATGAGGTTCAATCATATTATCCCTTTCCTATCTTATACTTATATTGGGGTTTAATCAATATATCCTAAATCTCGTAAGCGTTGCTTTACCTTTTCCTCTTCTTCTTTAGTGAACGCTTGCTTAGATCTCTCCTCTTCCTCTATTGAGGAAATGACTTGTCGCAAAATATAAGTCACATAACTAGAAACAGAAGCAAACCCTGTTCCTTTCATTCTCTCTTTAATCTTTTCCGCAAGTGGTTTAGGAATTGAGACAGTTGTATAGTCTACTTTATGTTCTTCTTCAGACATTTTTCTAGTAGGTTATAATTAAATATAATTAAATTTAATTAAATCCTATATAAAAAGTTTTGCTTACTCTAATAAGATTGAAAAAAACAATAAAGCAACTCTGAATTGAAAACCAATTCTTTCAACGATATAATATCCTTAAATGTTGACACTTTAGAAATTGGGAACCATGTACCCAAGAAACCGCCAAGTCGATCTCAAACAGGAGGGAAGATAAATTAAGATAATATAGAGTTAATTTTATTGGCTGTATTGTCCAGCAAAAAAAAAGAAAGTACTCCTAATTCCGATTCTTATTAATAATTGAAGAAATTTCACATTGATATCTTAAAAATAATTCTTGAGATTATCTCAAGCTAACTTACTTGTTATTTTGTTTTATCCTTTTAAGAAATAAATTATTTTCCTAGTAATTATCTGAAGGAAAGTTTGCTAAGAAGATATGTTATTTTTCTGATTATCTTATGCGACCTTGCATCTCGGTCAAATATAGCTGCAAAATAGTCTAAATCTTTCTTTGAAAAAATATTGAAAATGAGATTTAAGAATAGGAAGCTTATTACAAAAAAGCTTATTGATATCAAATTAATATGTTTAAAGAACATTAAGTTTAAATTCGAAATTATGTAAATATTAAGATCTGCAAAAAATAAATTTTCAAGAATCAGAGTCAAACCTAAAGAAATAAAGAATGAAAAATATTGGAGAGTTAATTTGAATAACTTTAGTTGTATATTTAAGATCTTTTTATTAAGTATTATCAGTAATATGAATACAATTAAATTTGCCAAAAAGATACCAAGCAAAATAGCTCCATATAATCCAAAAAAAATCACCCCAATTGTAAAAAGTATTAATCTTATAAATGTATTAACTAAGGAAATCGGAATTAAATATTTTATTTTACTACTTGTTCGAAGGAAACTAAAGAAGAATGGTGATAGTACATTAAAAGATATGGCAATAACCATAAGTTTTAAAATGACAGAATATATTAAATATGATTTGCCATAAACCAAAAAAAGGAAGAAATTACTTGTAAAATACAAAAGGCCTGTAATTAATAGTATTAAAAACACAGAGTATCTAAGTGCAACATTATAGATCTTCAAAATTTTATCGAATTTTTTCTTAGCATACAAATCTGAGAATGAGATAGTTAATGGTCTATTAAATGAATTTACTGCTTCAAAAGTAACATTATTGTAATTATTGCTAATGCTAAAACCAAGAGCCGCTTCAGACGTATCAAATAACCCAATACTGATTATCCTGTATTGTCTATAAAATCCATCAAGGTATGTTTTAACACTAAGGTGAAATCCATATAAATATAGTTTTTTAAAAGTTTTTGAGAGCTTTTGACCAACGTCTTCACCAATTTTTATTTTAAAAATAATTCTTATTAAAATAAAACAATTAATTACAAATGGAATAATATAAGAAATTAGGATTACAAGAGCGATTAAATACACAGTTACCTTTTTGATTATAAAAAGAATGAAAATTAAACCTCCAATATTAACCATATAATATACAATTGATAAAATAAATACTACATTAAACTTATTAAAAGCACGATCAACATCATTTAAAATATAATTAATCCCATTTATTATAATGATGGGGGAAAGAATTAAGAAAAGAGGATAATATTCATTTAAACTTGCAATAAATAAATGAGTAAATAAAAGATAGACGACTAGACTGACTAGATATACAATTAATGTAAATGATATTCTAATAATTATTGAGTTTATTAAGAAATTTTTAAGTGTTTTGTTTTGATTTAATGCTTGATATTTAGGAATAAAATAATTATATGACAAACCTAAACTTGGTGGTAAGAAATTCAAAAATAACTGAAAAAATGCAATATATGATAATGTGATTACAAGAAATCCCCACACTTCCTGTGAAATTAACCTTGCAATGAGGAATGAAGTCAGGATTGATAAAAAGAATCCACTATAACTATTTAAAAAAGAAAAAAAGGAATTTTTAGCAAATTTCTTATAATCAATAGTTTTACTTCTTTTTTTATTGATATTATTTATCTCAGTCATAATCTAATATCTTGATTATATCTAAAACTATTTTAAATTTTGAATTGAATGATATAAATTAAAGCTTTAGATTTTCGAAAAGTAAGAGAAAAATTATCAAAATTAATATTTAGTATTATAGATCATTAAAAGTTCAATTCAATGTATAATTAAAATAAAAATAAAAAATTGTAATAAAATATATGAAAATTCTACTTATAACAGACGATTTTTACCCAAAATTAGGAGAGCTCTCTCAAATGTTAACAAACTTGTGGAGGATTTTTAAATTCGAGCCTAACACTTTATATATATTTAATCCGTATTGAAAAAGTGAAAATATATTCAATATAATAAAGAAAAGAAATATGTATTGAGAGATCATTCATATTTGGCAAAAATATGTCTATCTTACTCTCTTTTCTTTTTTCAAAGTTATTCAGAATAAGGAAGTCTATTTCGCTAATAGGAATTAATTAATATTGATTTATTTAACAAAATTAAAGGTTTTTATGAAAGTTCTCCAAAATTTATCTATCCTAAACTCTTTTTTGAATACAATAGATTTTGATTTAATTTTTAAGGGTAAATCTGGATGGATTTTATCAGAGCATTAAAGGATGAGAATAGGATTTGGTTAAGATGGCCAAATGAGAGGTTTATAATAGAACCTAAAGAAGACATGCTAAAAATTGAATTCCCGGAATCAATTAAACTCATTGGAAATGTGAAAGAAGTAAATTAATACCCTTTTATGATACAAAATTAATAATAAAACGATTACTAATTATTTATGAAGAATTATTAATTTTATTAAATGCTCAAATTTTCAAAAAAAAATCCCTCAACAAGAAGATCGATAATATGTATCCTTCAAGAAAGATGATTTTAAGCTGGTTAAAATTTTGGGAGAGTCCATCTAAAATTAATAATTGGTTTGAGACTAAAGAAATTTTTTTTATTTTAGCAATTGGGCGTTCAGGCACAAAATTTTTTTCTCAGCTTTTGGATAAATCAGAAAATTCATATATTGTTCATGAACCAGTAAGGAGTGACTTTAGAGCCTACAAAGAAGCATTCTTCAGTGAAAGAAAAGCGTATAAATACTTTAAAAACTTTAGAAAGAAAGAAATATATCTCAGAGCTAAACTTAAAAATTTTGAAATATATGGAGAGGTAAACAGTGTTATGAGACGCCACTGTAATGCCATAAGAGAAGTGTTTCCTAAAGTTAAAATCCTTCATCTCATCCGAGATGGTCGAGACGTAGTGCGTTCAATGATGGCAAGAAAGACTATGACAAGCGAAGATCAAAATACAAATAACATCAGACCTACCAAAGAAAATCCTTGGTACGATAAATGGGTTAATATGAATCGCTTTGAAAAACTGTGTTGGTATTGGGATGTAGAGAATAGGTACTTACATGAAAATGTTGAGAAAACTATTTATTTCGAGAAACTTATCTCAGATTATGAATATTTTAATAAAAAGTTACTCACACCACTAAATTTGAATATACCTCAAGAGGTTTGGGAAATGGAAGTGAAATCTCCTAAGAACAAGACTAAAAAACACGCAATTACACACTGGAAAGATTGGAATCCTGAAAGGTTAGAATCATTTAGCAAAATTTGTGGGGAAACAATGAAGAGTTTAGGATATGAGATTTAACTTTAATTAAATTTCTATTTGATAATTTAGCTATTCAATATTTTTCCTTTTTCTGTATTTTTTATCTCCTCTAATTATAATTTCTAAAACAGTATAGATCTGTATTAAATTGTCTAGGTATATGAAGAAAATAATAAAGATATAAAACCAGAGTTTATTTTTACCAAAATATGTTCTATCTGAAGTTCTTTTAAAAAACAAGATTTTCCTAATTTTTTTGAAATAAATATTAATCAGCAATAATATCCCAATTAAAAACAAACCAAAATTAAAAAATAGAAAGATCGGGAAAACTACTAGGTATGTTGCTTCTATAATTAATAAAATATATATAAATATTCTCTTTTTGCTGTTTTTTATGATATTGAAGTAAGTATTTTGAACCCACCTAACATTTTGGGAGAAATATTCTTTTAGATGATATGGATAATTGAAACTTTGCACGCCTTGAGAATTTAGTTGATAGATTCTATAGTTTTTCTCTACAATATCTAAACCCATAGATTGACCGTCTCCAATCAATCTTCTTTCTGTAAAATTACCAACTTTATTGATAACTTCTAATTTTATTAGTGTACATTGAGAAATCGCATTTCTTGTGTATCTATTAACTTTAATTCTAAATCGTGTATTGCGATTAATGAACAAATATCTTACAAAACTCTTTGTAACTTGTGTATGATGAGGTTTAAGAGAAGCTGCAACAATGTATTCTTCTTTATTCTCAATAACATTTAGCATTTTTAATAAATCTTCATCTGTAAGATAGATATCAGCATCAATTAAACAAATAATTCCTTCTTTAACATGTGAGATACAATCATTAATCGCTTTTACTTTACCTCCTCCTTTCTTTTGAAATAGGATCTCCAAATTTCCATGATTTCTAAATGAATTGGCAATATTTATTGTTTCTTCGTTCCCTCCAACGTTAATGATTACTTTTAAATTCGGATAATCTAATGTAAAAATATTCTTTAAGCACTTACGAAAAACTTCTCCTTCTTTCCATGCGGGAATTATGATATTAAATAACGGCAACTGCTCAAAATTTTTAAATTTAATGCCTTCTTTATCTTCAAATTTTTTAAAAGCAATAACATACTTCTTATCTCGAATGAAATAAAAAAAAATATGATAGAATATAATTAATGATATTGACACAATTAGAAATTCTATTGTTACGATTAAATTTAAAATAAATCTAATGATTACATAGATTTGATAAATTAAATCCATATCTCTTACTCCTATTAATTAGTTTTTTTATTTAAAGCAGATTATTATTTTTTCATCTTCGCTTAAAGCTAATTTTTTTTTACTCCCTTTGTTGATTTTATATATAAAATCATCAACTTTCACGGCAAATCCTACTCTTTCAAGCTTCTCGATATAATCTCTTCCGTATCGCCTTAAATGATTGCGATGGCCATAGTAATATTCTCTATCCTTCGCAGAGATAATCATTGGATCCTCAAAAGTATTTTTAAGATTAAAATCAATAGGGACTTGAATTATTGCCCATCCATTTGGCTTTAAAATCCTATATAATTCTTGCATTGCACGTTGATCATTTTTAACATGTTCTAAGATATGATAACATAATATAACATCAAAATTCTCGTCAGGAAATTTAATGTTTGTAATGTCCATTCTAATCATTGCACGTGGATTATTTAATGCTGTTGTTATATAGTCTAAATTAGCCATTTTCTTAAACCTTCTTTCTAACGCATATGATGGTGTGAAATGCAGAACTCTAATTTTTTCTGAAAAAAAAAGGGTTTTATTATATAAATAAAGGAGTAACAACCGGTGTCTCTCTAATGAGCCACAATTTGGGCATTTTGCCGTGGATCTAAAGGCATGTCCATGTGGGTAAAATTTTCGAAAAAAATTTTCGCAACAAGGACAATACAAATTTTTTCCGCTATAATAACTCAATTTTATTCTTGTATAAATTGAATTCAATGCAGGAACATATCTCTGAACAATAGGTTTATATTTTAAGATTAAATGGCCTAAATATTTATATCTTAATTTTTTGATAATGAATTTTATTGAACTCATTCTGAACCAATTTAATTGCTTTTTTTTTGAACAAATAATCTGATTTAATCCATCAATTTGCTTTAAAAATTTATTTTTTTATTCATTTAATTAACAACTTAATGATTTTCTCTTTTTGATAAATAATCCCAAGGTAAATTTTACATATAATTTAATTATGAAATTTTTTTACAGGTGTTATTGAAAACTCTAATATAATCTTCAATTATCTTTTCCCAATTAAAGTCCTTAATTACTCTTTTATAACCATTTTCTCCAAATGTAACTCTTTTTTCTTTATCGTTAATAAGCAGTAAAATCTTATCAATTAAATCTTGTAATTTATTTGGTTTTACTAATAAACCGGTTTTTTTATCTATTATTGCTTCAGCCATACCTCCAGTTGCGGCTCCAATTACGGGGATTTTGAAATAGTTAGCTTCCAAAAATACAATACCAAAACCCTCAATATGAGCTTTTTCTGTTATAGAAGGCATTATAAAAAGATCTGATAGCTTATAGAATTTATTTCTCATTACACTATCACAAGCTCCAAGGAATTCTACATAATCACTGAGTTCTAATCTTCTTGTTAAATTTTTTAAATATTTAGTCTCCTCACCTTTTCCAATTAGATAATATTTTAGATTTAAGGATGGTTTTAGTTCCTTTATTTCATTGATAGCTTTAATAACCAAATCAAAATTTTTTCTAGCAACATGACGACCAACGCTTAGAACTACAAATTCATCTTCTGGGATGTTAAATTCCTTTCTCAGCTCTTGTTTTGAGTTTTTAATTTCCAGAGCATTAGAATCCAATCCTATATGAATTACTTCTAAGGTATTGTCATCCAAATGATGCATTTTTTTAATTATTCGTTTCATAGGATTATTTGTTACGATAATTTTATTTGTGTTCCTCAAGAAATATGTTCTTAAGGATAGGGAATTACGAATTAGGAAATCATTACCATGAGCAATTGATATTAATTTTTTATTTGTCATCTTAGCAAGCACGTAATTTAAAGATAGTATCCAACCAGAATTTCCCCCTAATATTAAATCAAAATCTAAATTTTTCAGATAAGGATAGATTATACTAACATTTGCTAAGACTTTCATAAAGACCTTTATTCTCATTACAAAATACAAGATTAATTTGAATTTATGAGAATAAGGAGTGTTCTTATCTTGAATAATTTTCAGTAAGGAATAAAATATATAATAGAGAGTTTTTCTTTTGAATAATAATTCTCCCATAAAATTTTTCGGTTTTAAGATATTATAAATATTTTTAGATTTATAATATGGATTAAATACATATAATTTATGTGGTGTCAATTTGATGAATTTACAGAAATTCGTCAATAAATTGGAAACTCCACCTAAAGTTGGATAAAAATTATCCGTAATAAGTATAATCTTCATATATTTGAATTGTATTTTGCATTCATATTATTATTTTTTTATTACCATACAATATAACATGTTTTATTTTAGAGATTTATTTAGTATAAAATCTCAAGTTTTAATTGATATTATTCAATTCAAAAATTAAGAGACTGTTTAAATCAAGAACTAATCAATCAATATAATGACAATCGAACATAAAAAAGATACTAAAGTAAAAGTAAATAGAGACTATAAAGCATTTGCAAAAGATTACTTCTATTCTTTTTGCATAGCAATAGTGGTTTTTATTTCAATTCTAACATCATTTCTAGCTTTTAGGAAATAGTCAAACATTAGGGATGAGAAGAAAATATATGATTAAAAGAATAATTTTGATAACGATCGATTGTTGGAGAAAAGATAGATTAAGCCATTTTGGTTATGATTCAAAAATTTTACCCAATATTAATAAATTAAGTAAAAGTGCAGTTATTTTTCAAAATATGATTTCAAATTCGTCTAACACAGCTCCCTCCTTTTTTTCTTTATTCACATCTAAAATTCCAGTAGTAGATGGTCTTTATACGCCTATTCCTAATAATTTAATTCAGTTTTCTGAAATTTTAAAAAAAAATAATATTTTTACTTGTGCTATTCATTCTAATCCTCACCTGGGCAGGATTTGTAACTACCAAAAAGGATTTGATGACTATTTTGACTTATTAGAAAAACCTCTATTTAGTTCTTGGAGACAGAGAATGAAAAATAAAGTCTTTAAGATTCTAGAATTCCTCAGAATTAAAAATCAAATACTTAAAATTTTAAGTTTAATTCTCAACATAATTAAAATAAAAATCAAAAATGACTTTATTTCATATATAATAATCAAACCATATGTAGACGCAAAAATTACAACTTCTTTAGCAATAGAGTGGTTAAGTAAAAATATTAATACTGATTTTTTTCTTTGGATTCATTATATGGATCCTCATCGCCCTTATTTACCTCCAAAAAAATTTATTAATAATATTATAGGAGAAAGTGTCAGCAATTCCAATATCATATCTATGAATAAAATCGTCAAATACTTTAAACCTTATTCTCTTAAAACTAAGAAATTTGAAGAAAAATACCTACATCTAACAAACATATTGTACGATGCTGAATTAAGCTTCGTTGATCATTATATAGGAATTTTAATTAGTTATCTTAAAAAAAAAAAAGCTTTTGAAGATACTCAAATAATTTTAACTGCTGATCATGGAGAAGCTATATTTGAACATGATCTTTTAGGACATCAAGTTTGCTTATATGATGAACTTATTAAAATTCCCCTTATTATTAAAATAAATAAAATACATAAACAGAGAATCATTAAAGAACATGTAGAATTGATTGATATTGCTCCTACTATTTTAGATATTCTAAATATCCCAAGTGAGGAATCTTTTAAGGGATTAAGTCTACTACCATTAATTACTGATGACATATATCCTAAAAAGAAAGATTATATTGTTAGTGCTCTTCTTCATCATAAAAATCTAGTATTCACTACAG
>JBHLRJ010000095.1:0-16092 GCA_048882645.1 Candidatus Thorarchaeota archaeon | reverse complement strand
CCTAATTCATCTTGAATTTGAATTTAAATGAAATGATACATTTATTTACGCAATATTATACCTAATAAAACTAAAGTGGATTCAAAATGAGTCAAATCCAGATAAGTTTATCAAATGAACCAAAAGAGCATACAGAAACCTTAATTGAAGCCCTAAATAAGCAACTTAATATTAAAAATATATTATTATTAGAAGGAGCAACCAATTCATTAATTATAATTCGTTGTCAAAGGAATATGGTTCCAAGAGTACTAGATGTACTCAATGAAGTTGGAGTAGGAATTGAATTTGGGATAATTGATATTTTAAAATTACAAACAACGATTCCAGAATTAGAAGAAAAAGAGATAGAAGCTTCTGAGGAACTATCAAGTAGAATCTCAGTAGAAGAAATTGAATCCTCAATAAAAGAGAGAATGGAATTAAATATTGAGTTTTATCTCTTTATTATAATAGCCGCTTTTATCGCGGGGGCAGGGCTTATTTTAAATTCCAATGCATTTATTATTGCATCAATGATCATATCTCCCTTAATGGGTCCTATTTTGGGAGTTTCATATGGTATAATAAGTAAAAATTATCTCTTGGTTAAAAAAGGAATACTTGGGCAAATATTTAGTATTATTTTCGCAATAGGAGTCGGTGTGTTAATTGCATGTCTAGCACTAATTATTTATAATCCACCCTCTATTACAAATGAAATGAAGAGTAGAGCGTTTCCAACAATTTTTGATGTAATTGTTTCTATCGGAGCTGGGTTAGCAGCAGGGTTTGCTATAACTGGAAAAATTCAGTCTTCATTGGTGGGTATTGCTATTGCTGCGTCTTTAATGCCTCCTGCCGTTAATATTGGATTGGTCTTGATTTATGGAGATTTCCTTTTGGCATTTGGAAGTTTTATTCTTCTTATGACAAATATCATTATGATTAATATAATGGCAATTTTGGCATTTAAAATTAAAAAAATAAGAATTCTGGAAAAAAGGTATCCTTTCTGGCATGGTCCTGAGGAAAAAGCGGGAGAATTAAGTTTAGGAGTAAAAATGGTTAAAAAAAAACCTAAAAAGGTAAAATTATAAAGATATCTCACTCATACTAGAACCAAAAATATGTAAAAATAAAAAAAAATAAGATTTTATTAATGTCTAATTTTTTGAGAATTAAGAACTCATTTCCACAGGTCTAACTTTTTCTCTTTCTGCAAGCTTTTCTGAAAGTTCTTTTTTAAGACTAGCCAATTTATTCTGCTTTTGCATTATCTCTTTATTATATTCCATTACATCGGATTCAAGATTAATCAAATCTTTTTGTTCATTATGGTATGATTCCTCAGCTTTTGCAACTTTCTCATTTGGAGCACTGTTTTGTATTAATTTAACGTAATTAAATTGTTTTTTGGATAAATTTGTTCTTCCTTTTGCTTCAGCAAGTTTTTTATTAGCAATTTTTACCTTCAACTCAGCAATATCAGTTTCCACTTGAGAAATCTTTTTTTGAATTTCTGCTACATCTTTCTGGATTTCAGCAATCTTTTCGTTATAGATTGCTTGATTTTTTTCAATTTTTATCGAGTCCCCAGAATATTTTAAAAGATCTTTCAATTTTTCTTTTTTCTCGGCCAATTTCTTGCTCTTCTCTGCCAATCTCTCACGTATTTTAGCTAATTCAATTTCACTTCTCACTAGCATTTCTCTTGCTTTAGCTCGTCTAACCTCTAGTTTTGCAGAAACTTTTAAGTCTTTTGCTCTATCTTTTTCATCTTTAGCTATGTTTAAATTTTCAATAGCTAACTTTTCTACATTCCTAACTTCTTCCATCATGTTCCACCTCTACATTGTTTAGATTTAACTATAAATATCATCATAATCTTCTAATTCTTCTTCATCGTCATCATCCCATTCATCTTCATCCTCACTATCCTCGTCTTCATCATCTCCATCATTTTCCTCAACATAATCATCATATTCATAGTCATATCTCTTCTTTTTTTCGGAATTATCTTTCATTTCCTTTAATCAACACTCCAATTTTTTTAGTATAATTTTGATAATTAGTTATGAAATTATCAAAATATTTAAATGTTTTCATTTGATAACAAAGCCCTATATCGACAACTTTAAATATTTATAAAAACATTTTTTATTTAAAAAAATTTAACAAAATAGAATCTAAAAATGGCAAAAAAAAAATCGAAAAAAAAGTCTAATTTCCTTGGATTCCGGCTTTCAGAAGAAATCCTCAATAACTTAGATTTAATTGCAAAACAACAAAATAAAACTCGTGGTTTGGTTGCTAAAGACGCTATTGAGCAGTGGCTTAATATAGAAATCTTTAATCAAACTAACCAAATGATTATGATCTCAAAAATTGCATTTTCTCAAATTTTGTCTAAATTAGATGAGGAATTCATAAATGTCTTGGCAAAAAATTTTGTAGATCAATTCTCTGATATAATGACATTCTTAATTGCAAAACCTATGAATGAGGAAACTCTTGAAACCTATACCGATTTTTCAGTAAATTTTTTTGGTAGAAACGGTTTAAAATGGTTTAACACAATTGATATTCAGAATGAAGATAATTTATTTATCTTTAGAGGTTTACACGACCTTGATGAAGTTTTTTCAAATTTTTTCTCTCAATTTTATAAATATCTTTTATCAGAGTACTTTAAATTAGATTATTCTATAGATACAGAAATAAATACATCAAATTTAGTCCATCTTGAGTTTAAACTTAAATGATATGCTATCGAAGGAATGCTAGTTCATATTGAAAAGAAGAGGGAAAAATTAGTAATATAAAAAACTTATAACCATTTTCTTTTTCTGAAAAAGAAAACCATAATAATTGCTATTAAAATCATTACTATGATAAGCACGGGATAAGCTATTGGAGATTTGAATTCAGGCATATATAGAAAATTCATTCCATAAAAACTTGCTAAAAAAGATAAAGGGATAAAGATAGTAGAGATTATGGTGAGGACTTTCATAATTTCATTCATTCTATTACTAACACTTGAAAGATACATATCTAACATTCCAAAAATTATATCTCTATAATTTTCTAACAAATCGCTAATGCGAAAAATATGATCATAGAGATCTCTAGTATATAATTGGAGCTCATCAGAGAATAGGTTTGACTTTTCCCTCTGCATTTTATTAATAAGTTCCCTCATTGGCCAAATCGATTTTCTAAACTCAATACTATTTCTTTTTAGACGATAAATAGATTTTAAAACCGCAGGTTCAGGATTCTTAATCAAATTCTCTTCAAGATCTTCAATCTTTTCTCCAATAAATTCTAAAATTATGAAATAATTATCAATTATAACATCAGTTAAAGCATAAGCTAAATAATCTGCTTTCATTGTTCTGATTTTCCCTCTATTCAATTTTATTCTATCGATTATGGGAGAAAATATTTCACTTTCCTGCTCCAAAAAAGAAATTAAATAATTTGAACCTAATATAAAAGATATTTGCTCTGTTTCAATAACTCCATGTTCTTGATTCCAAACTAGCATCTTTAATACAATATATATATAGTCCCCATAATCCTCTAATTTTGGTCTTTGATTTGGATTTAAAATATCTTCTAAAACAAGTGGATGATGATGAAATAATTCTCCAATTCGTTCAATTATGTTTATTTCTGATAATCCCGTGATTTTTATCCACCTAACTTTATTTTTTTCAATTTTTATTAACTTATCTGTGAAATCTACTACTTTTTCAATAGAAAAATTTTCAGAGTTATAATCAATTATCTCTACTTTAGTTTTTATCTTAGGTTTCTCTCCTGTATAAATTAATGTTCCTGGAGGTGAACCCTCCTTCCTTTTCTTTTTTATATTCGAAATCTTCTTACCTATAATCCTAATTGTATATTAACCTCAATAGGTGATTTTATATAATATATTTTGGTCCCACTAATACTCTTAACCTATATTTTTTAGAAATCTTTATCTTATTAATAGAATAAAAAAGATTTTTCAAGCTTGTTTAATGAGTGAAGGTGTTCTA
Source organism: Candidatus Thorarchaeota archaeon (assembly GCA_048882645.1). Classification (GTDB taxonomy): domain Archaea; phylum Asgardarchaeota; class Lokiarchaeia; order Sigyniarchaeales; family SOKP01; genus Loki-b32. The sequence goes on along the minus strand of JBHLRJ010000095.1, from coordinate 12,061 downwards.
ATATCTATATCATACTTTCGAGCAGTATTAAGTATGCTCTGCCGTAATTTAGCCTCAATTCTTCGAATTAAATTAGCTTCATTTGTATAAATGAATAATGTATATTCAACAGCAAAATTTAGAAAATTAGTTATCCAAACATAAGGTTCTGGATTATCTAATATCTCTGGTACTAATTTTGCTGCTTCCAAAAGGGCGGCTTTGATTTTTTCATTATCTTCTTGATAATCTATTGTAACACTGATTTTCCTGCGGATCACATCAGTTTTTCCAAGCGTTTCTGTAACGTCAGTAATTAATTTCTGGTTAGGAACTGAAATTTTCATCTCATCTAAGTCTCTGAGGATTGTGAAAATCAGTTTAATTTCCTGAATTTTTGCAATTCTGTCATTATAGATCACATAGTCTCCAACAGAGAAGGGTCTACTAACCATAATAATTATTCCCGCAAGCATATTTCCGATTGTATTTATAGCTGCAAACCCAACAATAGTTCCACCCATCAAAGTAAATAAAGATGTGATTAATCCTATAGCTTCTACAAATTGAATCAAAATAGTGCTTAAGATAATTAGACCTATTAAAAATTTAAAGAGCTTTTCCAAATTTTTAGTTGTTTGAGCTTCTAATTTACCATTTTTTTGGAGTCTCTTCAACTGCTTTTTTATTATTAAATAAACTAACCATCCAATTATAATTACTAGTGCAACTATTAAAATATTCAACCAATTATCGGCGAGCCATGACAGAATAATGTCAATAATGTTTTGAAATATCATTGTAATATGCTCCTTTAATTACAAATATATATGAAATTAATTATGATTTGAAATATAGCAATATATTATAAAACTTGTTTTTATAAAAAATTTAAATCTATCTAATTCTTGTTTGTTTCTTCTATTGTAGAGCTCATAAATTGAATTTAACCTAAGATTTAGCTGGCTAAAACAACTCCAGGATGTCGAATCTTTTCTCTCTCTGCCAATTTTAATGATTGGTCCTTCTTTAAATCAGCTAGTTTATTTTCTTTTTTTTTGACATCATTCTCCGCTTCCAAGACGTCTTTTTTTTGTTTTATAAGTTGCTTTTTTTGTTTTTCTAAATTATTTTTAGCTTTCAAAATCTTTTCTTCTGAGGATTGCGATCGTGCTACTTTAAGATAAATTTGCTGCTTTTTTCCTAAATTCTCTCGTGCTTTTGCCACATCTAACTTCTCTTTGGCCACGTCTAATTTCTGCTCAGCAATTTCTTTCTCTGCTCCGGCAATTTTTTTATTTATTTCAGCAATTTCTTTTTGAACTTTAGCTATTTTAGCGTTGTATATTGCATATTCATTCTCAATTTTTAGTTCCTCGTCTGAAAAATCTAAAATATTATTTTTTTTAATTTCTGTCTTTTCCTCGGCTAAATCTTTTCTTTTTTTTGCTAAATCTGTTTTTATATCTGCTAATTTATATTCAATTTTCATTAAAGATTCTCTGGCTTTTGATTTTTTAATTTCAACAGTCGCATTTTCTTTTAATTTTTGTGCAACTTCCTTTTCATGTTTAGCAATTTTACTGTTTTCTTGAGCCTCTTTCTCAATTTGTATTAATTCTTCCATATTTTTTTACCTCTTTTAGTATTTAAAAAGAAATATCGTATAAGATAATCTTTCACAATTAATTTTAGAAGTAAAATTTAAGAATTTTAGTATTTATCAAAATAAAAATTAAAAATAATTAAGAAATAGTTTGTGGTACCTCTTCTTTCCTTTTTAAATTTGTTCGGGCAACAATAGTTAATAAGACACCTAAAAAGCCATATCCACCATTTACAACTTCTAAAACTATACCTTCAAGATCACTTACTATAGTTCCACCAACAATACCTACCACTAGGAAAATTATGAATGAAATCAATCCCATGCCTGCTCCTATACCTATAATGATCTTTCCAAATCGATTTGCTCCGATCGCAACTAAAAGCGCTCCAACAATGACTGAGATGCCTCCTCCTGCGGCTATATACCCTAAAACTAACATGGCTACATTGAAAGCCTTGAGCAATATTGGGTACGAGGTAAGATGTACAGATAGTAGACCATAAATTGTTTCGAAAAATGCAACATTACCCACTGTTGAGCCTAAGATCATAAGTATCCCACCAATGATACATACAATTATCCAGCTTGTTTTTTCCATTTTCTTTTTACCTTAACTAAATTAGTTTTTTATATTGTGTAAACCGGTTTTTTTATTTATAAATATTATGTAGTCAGATAATTATTCTTTCGGGGTGTGTGTAAATATTCATTCTTGCACCTCTCACAAACCCAATTAAAGTTATGCCATATGCGAAGGCTAATCTAATACCAGATTCTAGCGCAGCTGAAAAAGAAGCGACAATAGGAATTTTCGCTCTTATTGCTTTCAAGACAGAATCTGCAGTAAGTCTCCCTGTTGATGTTAAAAAAACATTTTCGAAACTCTGCTGTTTCATTAGCATACTACCAATTACTTTGTCTATTGCATTATGTCTTCCTACATCTTCTTTAGCACTCAGCAAGTCCCCTTCCATATTAAAGATCGCTGCTCCATGACATCCTCCTGTCTCGCGATATAGTGGAGTAGCAGTCTGCATCTTTTTAACAGCTGAAAGTAAAAGATTTGATTTAACTTTCATTGATCCTTTAGCTCGTAGTTCTTCTTTAACATTTGTTTTATTTAAGTTATTTTGGATTAACTTACGCCAAGGAGAAGGAATGCCACAAGTAGTGTCTACAACTCTGCTTACAAGATTAATATTGATATCTTCACTTTTATAGCCAACAGAATTTTCTAACTCCACAAAAACATTATTATTTAATTCAGATATCCTTATTTCTCTAATATCATCCAAAGAGTTTATTATTCCAATTGAATACAAGAATCCAATCGATAATTCCTTTAGATCCTTTGGTAAACACACAATATTAACTAAAGGATCAGAATTGAGATAAATATCAATTGGACTTTCAATAAGAACAATATCTTGAAGTTCTTCTTTATCACCCTTCTTAATTCTAGTTATGTTTACCTTTCGCTTATACACATTTTTTACCTAGATACTTGATAAATAAATTATTGAAACATGGATATTAAAGAAATTCTCTATTCATTATAAGCTTATTAATCTTTTAAATCAAATATGAAATCTGCGTTAGATTATTGAGATTTTTCTTATTATTCTAGTTTTTCTTCCTATTTGTAATAATGTAAGGAAAAAAACCACTATACCTAATAGAATGAATATGTCATATCCTGGGACTGTGAAGATACCACAATCAAAACATCTAGGCAAGTAATTTAAATTGGCAAAAAAGTGAGAACCTCCGTGAAAGTCCATTTCCCAGTCATCATTTAAAACAACTCCCTCTTCTCTTTGAGTTAAATAAACCATTGGGTATAGTTCAGTTTGAACTTTTTCTACTATCTTATTAAGCCACTTCGCTTTAGCTGTATTATTTGAAAAATATGCACGATCTAGCCAGTTATCAATATCATTATCATAACAAAAAGCCAAATTAAATCCGAGAAACCAATCCCAAGCTGGGTCAGTAACCGGAGTCCATGGGTCAGTTCGCCAAATACCATTGTTAGGATCACCATAGTTAATTTGTAGTCCTACTTCTTTGTATTTATTGGGGTAAATCCAGTCAAGTGGCCAACCATGTGCTGAAAATATTGGAAATGTACCATCTCCATAATGGGAAATGACATCCCACATAGATGTTGATATTAGATTAGTAGTTTCCGAAGGATCTTGAATTGCGATTCCAATGTCTCGTATATTCATTCCAACAAGATCTTTCAGTTGACTGAAATGTTCATCCCAATAGAAGTTTAGTACCCATAATGGGTTATTATCTGCTACAAATCGCCAATCTGCATCTATACTAGTCTCATTTAACCCTCTAACAGAACAAAGATAACTAAAATTGGTTTTAGTATATCCATCTGAGCCTGAATTGAGCAATACCTCTCTTGCTTTGGTAATATTATAAGTTGCTAAAGAAATACTAGAATTATAGTAAAGAGAATCAATGCCTAAAACCCCTCCTGACCTTACAGCACGTTCATCCAATATATTTGAGATATAATTATCATAATCAATAGCAAATGAAATAGCTTTTCGAAGAGCTCGAGGAAGACCGTCAGGTTTATTTCCCCACATACTTTCTATTGTACTGCTATAATTAAAAGGAGCTCCCCAACTCATCCATGTCTCATTAATACAATTGAGTGTGATAGTAGTAGGTGATTCTGAATAACCACGGTTAAAATAGTTTACATCCGGGATAAAAAAAATATCATCGTCAAAAGGTTGCTTAGGAGAGTCAAATCCATAATCAATGTCTCCAGTGCACATGGCTGTAGTACGACTCATTACTCCTAGCTGATTTGATGGAAAAACGTAAAGATAAATATATTCAATATCGAAATTTCCCTCATTTTCAATTGCGGTTCGATTCCAATAATAAAAATTTTTTTCCATAGAACCTCGTAAGTCGTAAAATTCATTATATTCCAAAAAAATATAAGATCCGGTCCCGATAAGGTGGGTTCCTGGAGGGTCACTATATCTCCAACCATAAATTCCTTGATCAAAAAAATTTTTGTAGGTATGCATTGAAATCATTGGGATCTCAAGTTCTAAAGGTCTATAAGAAATCCAATCGTTATATTCAATTCTTATTATTCCCCCTGAATCAGAATTTTCAATAATAATTGTTTTATTGACAAGTGGAAACATACCTCTCAATTGAGAATTACTAGAAGAAAGACCATTATATGTACCAGGTTGACCTATCGCCCAGGATAAATTCCAATTAAGAGTAAAAAATTGAGTGAAATCACTTGCTTTTTTCCAAAAAATATCTCTATTCTTTATATCACCGTTTCCCGTTAAATTTCCAGTAATGGTATAGATTCTATCAATGTTCCATTTTGCTACTGTCGCATTCCAATCAGAACCATCATGAAATTTTACGTTTTGCCGAAGTACTATATCTACCGCCTTAATTCCACCTCTATTAACAAATCCTCGAGTGTTATTTTCCTCAGGCCAATATTCATATTGAAAGCTAGTAGCAAGTAGAGGTTTGGGATTCGAGGATTTGTCTTGAAACCAAAATAACGATTCAAGGCAATTAAAAACAATATACTCAAGAGAACCATAATCCCCGATGCTTAAAGCTGGATCCCAATCCCTAAAATCTCCAATTGTTCCTACTGCAAAATCAGTATCTATTTCTCCACATCTTGGTGGTTTTGTGAATAAAGTCCAAAAATATAAGGAGGAACAAATAATAATAATAGCAAGGACAAAGCCACATCCTATGATTTTAGATTTTGGTTTAATAGTTCACACCATTTACAGATAAAGGATCCTCTAAGATCAAAAGTAAGGTATTATGATTTTTAATTTTAATTTAGATTAATGATTATCTTCTCCTTATTTTAAAAATTAATTTCATCAAACAACTGAAGAAATTTTCATTTTAACTATGAAAGGTAAAATTTTTCTTCCTTTTAGTTGTAATAATAAGTGTTAAAACTGCAATTCCTAATAAGATGAATATGTCATATCCAGGAAGGGTTGTACAAGCATAATATAACCATCCATTTATATTAGCAAAATAGAAAGGACCTCTACTAAAGTCTATTTCCCATGGGTACCACGCAACAGCTCCAATTATCTTTTGAGTTAAATAGACCATTGGGTACAATTCAGTTTGTACTTTTTCTACCATCTTATTTAGCCACTTTAATCTACCTGTATTATTTGAAAAATTAATTCGATCAAGCCAGTAATCGATTTCAGAATCATAGCAAAAATGCAAGTTAAATCCCGGGAACCAATTCCATGTTGGATCATTGGCAGGTAGCCAGGGATCAACACGCCAGTTACCATCGTTTGGATCACCATAATTAATTTCTAGTCCTACTTCTGTAGCCTTATTTGGATAATTCCAATCAAGAGGCCAGGCGTGTGCAGAAAATAAAGGGAATGTTCCATTTCTGTAATGTGAAATAACATCCCACATAGGATATGATATAAAGTTTGTAGTTCCCAAAGGATCTTTAAGGGCTATCCCTATATCTCGTATGTTTATTTCAAGAAGCGTTTTAAAATCAACAAAATTTTCATTCCAATAGAAATCCAGAACCCAAAGTGGATTGTTATCTGCTACATATCGCCAATCAGCATTTGTACTACTCTCATTTAATCCTCTTTCAGAACATAGATAACTAAAATTGGTTTGAGTATAAATATCTGATTCAGCATTGAGTAATATATTTCTTGCTTTTGTTTTATTATAGATTGCTAAAGGGATACTAGAGTTATAATAGGAAGAATCAATGCCTAAAACGCCCCCAGCTCTTACAGCACGACCATCTAGGATAGCTGAAATAAATAAATCATAATCAACTGCGTATGAAATTGCTCTTCGGAGAGCTCGAGGGAGACCATCGGGCTTATTTCCATATATATTTTCAATATCACTACTATAATTATATGGTGCTCCCCAACTCATCCACGTTTCATTAATACAATTAAGAGAGATAGTTATTGGGGAATCTGAATAACCTAGATCAAAATAGTTAATATTTGGATTCATAATCACCTCTTCATAATCAAATGGTTGTTTAGTCGAATCTATTCCATAGTCAATATCAGCGGTCACCATGGCAGTATTACGAGCAATAATGCCCAATTGAGTCGATGGGAAAGATAAAATGTCAATATACTCAACACCGAACTTTTCCTCAAATTCAAGTGCGGAGTGATTCCAATAATTTAAATTTTTCATTAATATCCCTTCACTTGTTATGCCATAACTACTGTAATTTGCAAATATATACGGGCCCGTCCCAACCAGATGAGGTGGATTAATTCCCGTCCATCCGTAAATCCCCTTATTGTAATAATTTTTGTATGTGTGCATTGAGATCATTGGAAATGTTAGTGCTAAAAGACCATGAGAATTCCAATCATTATATTCAACTCTTATTGTTCCACCGCCGCTAAAAATATCACCATTATCTAATATTATAGTTTTATTGATTACTGAAAATCTTCCATTTAATTCTGGGTCAGGTGAAACAAACCCATTATAGGTTGCTGATTGACCTAAAGCCCAAGATAAATTCCAATTGGGTGTAAAGAAAGAATAATAATCAATTGCTTTTTTCCAGCATTGTAACATATTTTTAGTGTCACCATTTCCAGTTAAATTGCCAGTAATCATAAACATCCGATCAATGTTCCATTTTGCTACTGTAGCATTCCAAATAGAACCATCGTGAAACCTTACTCCTTGTCGAAGAACAATGTTTACAGTCTTAATTCCACCTCTATTAACGAAACCCTGAGAATTCATTTCCTCTGGCCAGTATTCAAAACTTATACTAGTAGCAAGTAGAGATTTGGGTAATGAAGAGCCTTTTGAATACCAAAATAGAGACTCTAGACAATTTAAGGCAAAATAGTCTGATAATACGTTATCTCCCATGCTTATTGCAGGATCCCAATCCATTGGAATTCCTATCACACCAACTTTTAAATAAGTTTCTCTAATGGGTGGACCACAACTTGGATTTTTAAAATTAAAAAAAAAGACAAATAATCCAGTAATGATAAGACACACAACAATAATTGAAACAATAACTGATTTTATAGTTTTAATGGTTTACACCATTTGCAGATAAAGGATCATCTAAGATCAAATATAAACCACGATTATTTTTAATTCTACCCGAACTTAATAATCAACTTCATTTTATTTTGAAAAAAATTTTCATTAAATTACTGAAGATTAATTAGTTAAAGGCAACTCAATCAGTTTAACTAAGGGATTTAGAAATGAACTAACTCAGTAATATTATTTTTACTAAGATTTGTGCTAATTTTGTATATCAATGGTTGCTCCACATTCAGTGCAATAACTAACATCTGACGGTAATTGAGCTCCACAATTTGGACATTGTCTGTTTTCAGAGGGCATTAGTGGCAACGTTGATTCATTAATTGTTGGAACACCTTCACTAATTTCGAGTTCCTTTATCTCCTCCTCTTCTTCTTTCTCTTTTTTAGTTTTTCTTATAAATAACCTTCCAAATATAGCAATGGTAACCCCTATGAATTGTAAACCTGTATTATATGTAAAGAATCCTTCGAGTGTTTCAATATAACTCTCAATGGTCGGACTGACGACATTAATCCAGTCTAAAAGGTTTGAGATGAACCAAATTATCAGTGCGAGTGAACCAAAAGTTAGTCCAATGCCAACTAGCCATTTTCCAAGTCTACGCAGTTTTTCGTGGATTATCACTAGTATAGCTCCCAAAATTACTGCGCCGCCTCCCCAAGATGCAATAAATCCTAGGATATCTATTATTACTTTGAACACATTCTGCCAAGCGGGGGATACACTAGGTGAGATTAAATTGTAAAGATATTCATATATCCCTATACTACCAACAGCCTCGCTGATAATCATACAAATTCCGCCAATGACCAGTAATATAAACCCAGTTGTATGTCTCATCTTTCTTAAATCTCGTTCTTATTTAATCTAATACTTATCATACATTGATTAATAATAATTATTATATGCTCTAATTTTTATAAATATAGTTTCTAAATTAGGGATCACACAATATAAATGAAATAGCTAAATAAGTCCAATAAGAGTTGTAAATCTCCAAATTTTAAATACTAGTTATAAAATCAGAATTAAAATTTTAAATAAATCTTAGGCTGCAATAAATAATCTACCATTTGAGCTATTTGAGATTTCTCCAGTTTTTTTATCAATTTTAGAATGATTTTTTTCAACTGAATGATCTCCGCTATATTCGATGAATTTTCCCGTAATTTTATCACCATTCATCAATTCTATTTCTTTAACTTCTCCGATTTTTTTAAAAGAAGGGAGTCTTCGAGAGACTTTTCCTTTCACCACAATCGTTCCTCGTACTTGATCTGCTCCTGCACATCGACCACAATCACCTTCAACTATAATTGTTCCACCATGCCCATGTATTCCTAAAAATGACCCTGCTTGGCCACAAATTAAAGTAGGGAATCTTTGTGCTGGTTTGGAACCGTTTACCCATGTTAAGGCTTCATCACCAATTTTACCGTGGATTCTAATTATACCATTTTGCATTCCTTTCCAAAAACCACGATAAGCAGCACCCACATAATGTCCAGCATCACCAGTGATCTCCAATTCTCCACCGTTTAACATCGCACCTGCCCAATCATCAGCGTTTCCATTTACTAATATCTTACCTCCTGTCATCCGGTTTCCCACATGCATTCCAACATCACTATTAATAATTATTTCTCCGCCACTCATTTTTTCTCCAATCCTTTTTACATTGGAAACATTACCATCAATTATAATATTGGTATCGTTGATTTCTCCTCCCTTTCCAGATACATCAAAAAAATCACCAAGAGTTTTTAATTCATTTCCGTGATATACTTCAAATTTCTTTATCGCTGCTGCAGTTTTACCCGCAAAATGATCTGGAGATATAACGTCTGCTTCTAATGGAAATTTATGTTCTTTTTTTACCTTTAATTTTACTTCTGGCATTTTTTATTCTCCTTTTTTCTTTTTTACTACTTCAATTAGTCTTTCTAAAATTTCCTTATCAGTCAAACATTCACCAGGAGCTTCTTTTACTTTCCGTAATCTAAGCGGAACGCTATCCATCCGATATGCAGTGCCCTCACATTCAATTCCAGCTATAGCAGGTGGTAGAATAACGTCCGCATTTACCGATGTTGGCGTGTGATGAGGTTCGATAGCAATTAATGGATGTTTGAATAAATTTCTAACAGAAGCTGCAGGAAAATTACTCGCGGGATCAGAAGCAACAATTAAAGACGCATCAATTTCATCTCTTAACAATACATCAACAGAAGAAAATTCGCCAGGGTTATACCGGGCGTAAGATCTTGAAAAATCGATAGAATAGGAATAACCAGTTTGCCAAGTAAATACTTGATTTGCCCCTGCTACATTATAATGTCCACGCATGGGAGTCAATAAAAACTTTGTATAATCATTTAATTCTCTCACTAAACTTATCGCAGCATCAATATTTCTATGATGCGCCAGAGATTGTGTAAGTCCCATGCCGAAAAAGATTACGCCAAAATTGCAGGATTTTAATTTGTCAACTAACTTGATAATATCTTCCATTGGAACCCCTGAAACTTCTTTTTCATCCAATTCGGTTCCTCTAAGAATTGCTCTTATCGCATTTAATAATTCATAATCTTCGCTTGGGTTCACTTGGATATACATATCAGCTATCTGAGCTGTATGAGTATTTCGAGGATCAACTACTATAACAAATCTATCATTTCTGCCATCTTTTCTGAAATAACCTCTAACAAATTCACTATATCTGCCTAAATGTCTTGGATGGGCATGAACAGGATTACTACCCCAAAATACAACAAGATCTGCTCTATTTTTATATTCACCTAAAGTTGAGGTGGGCGCACCTACATCTTGAATTGCTAGCAACGAGGGTCCATGACATACAGAGGCTGTGTTGTCCAATATACCGCCTAACATTTCTGCTAATTCTACTCCCTTTCCTTGCGCATCACATTCCGTACTTGAAAATCCATAAAGTAGAGGACGTTTTGCTTTAACTAGTATATCTGCGGCTTTATCTAGTGCTACATCCCATGAAACTTCCTTATAAGCACCTTTTTCTTTTATTACAGGCTTTTCATAGCGGTGATCACTTGGATTAGAAGCAAAATATTTTTTTGTTCCTATCTGGCACCCATTTCTTACTTCTATAACTTTATTTGAATTTATATCAACATCAACTTCAAGATCATCACATAAAGTACCACAGAAAGGACAAACAACATCGAAAGTAGTTTTAATTTTTTCAACCATTATTGGACCTCCTTTAATGTGTTAATTAAATCTACCGCACCTAGAACTTTTCCATTTGGAACTGGTTCTACAGTTGCTTTCATACCTTTATAAGTTGGTGTACCACATGATTGTGAATCAGGGTTGACAACTTGATTAGCCCATGGACCCATGGGTATAAATATGATTCCTGGGTGAGGACCTTCTTCAGAAATAGTTGAATATACCATAACCTCCCCATAATCAGTTGTAACTTTTACTGGTGTCCCTACAAGACAGTCTAGTTTTTTAAAATCATCATGATCAAACGCACAAATCGCTGCGGCACGTACATTTTCTCTTGAGACTTTTCCCCCTTCGAGTGCAACACCTTGTTCGATTGTTCTACAGGTGATTAATATTAAATTATTTAAGCTCATTGTTTTATTCTTCCTCCTCTGCTTTTTCACTCCATCTTAAGCCTTTTAGTCTTTCTACTAATGGAATCCAAAACAATTCACTATATTCTCCTGAAGTTTTAACTTCAGTTATCTTTAATTTAACGGCTCCTGTAGGACATCCATTGTCGCATGCCCCACATGCAATGCATTTATCTGGATCAACAACAACATTAGGCACAGTTTCCCAGCCTTTATCTGATTTTTCTGGGAGTGAGATTGCCCCAGAAGGACATACTTCATAGCAAGTTTGACAGCCACCAGCACACTCTTCATCGATTATACTTATTTCGGCCACTGTATATTGCTTAACAACTCGCTCCTTACCATCATTACCTACAATTTTTTTAGCTTCAAATTCAAGTTTAGGAACTACGTGCTCTTTTACGATTTGGATATCATCTAATTCAATGGTTTCACCATCTTTTTTTAGAGAAAGAGCGCTAAATGGGCACATATAGGTGCAAGTACCGCAAAAAACGCAGGCTTGAGGATCGTAAACTTCTGGTATTATATCATCTAAGATCGGAAATCGTCGAGATGTTCCAACAGGACCACGTGATATTGCATCTTTAGGACACACTCTTGCACAAGTACCACATCCAACACAACGAGTACGGTCTAATATTAGTTCTAAACTTTCAGTAAGGAATTGAACTTTTACATGTTCTATTTCTTTATT
>JBHLRJ010000094.1:0-16393 GCA_048882645.1 Candidatus Thorarchaeota archaeon | reverse complement strand
TTTCTGATGGAAAAACCCCAAAAACAGTAGCTATGATTCAGTGTGTAGGATCGAGAACCTTAAAAGGAAATCCTTATTGTTCAGTCGTGTGCTGTAGTGTTGCGCTTAAAAACGCTCAGTTGTTAAAGCAGGAATACCCAAATATGGATATTGTTATCTTTTATATAGATATTAGGGCATGGGACAAAGGAAATGAAGAATATTATAGAAAAGCAAGAGAAGCGGGAATATTGATGGTTCGGGGGAAGGTTGGTGATATTCGTGAAGTTCCCGAAACAAAACAGTTAAAAATTCGAGCTTCTTCGACCTTAACGAATGAATTAATTACGATGAAAGCAGATTTGGTTGTGTTATCAACAGGTATGGTTCCTTCTAAAAATACGGCAAAAATTATTACTTTATTAGGATTGAATAAGGATTCAAATGGTTTTTTAAAAGAGATTCATGGCTGTTTAAAACCTCAAGAGACAAATAATATAGGCATTTATATATGTGGGTGTGCTGCTGGACCTAAGAATATCCCTTATTCCGTATCAACAGCTTTAGGTGCAGCAAGTAAAGCTGCCACAATACTTTCTAAAGATACCATAATTCAGGAATTAATTATTGCTGAAATAAATGAAACTCTGTGTATGGGTTGTCATAGATGTGAAAAACTCTGTAATTATAAGGCAATAAGGGTTAATGGAGAAAATGTTGCTGAAGTAGATGATTTAAAATGTAAAGGGTGTGGTGTTTGTGTATCATCATGTCCAGCCCTAGCAATCGATCTCAAATATTATAGAAATAAACAACTTGTTGAAGAAATAAAAGGGATTTGTAATACTGAAATTGAATACAAACAGAAATTTATCGAATCTATAGAACTTGTGATGAAAAAGATTGAAGCACTAGCTCCTCATAAAATATAAACCGAAAAAGAATGATCCTTTCAAAAAAATCATAGTTGAAAGGGAACTAACCCTTCGCAAGGGTTTTCGGGATAATAATTTCCTTTAGATTTATAGTCTCGATTAATATTAATTTCAAATTCCCGTTTTTTAAATCATATGTTTAAATACATAATTATAAACATAACTATCTTCTTAATTTTTTAAAGGATATTTAATTCCCCTGGATAAGGATGATATAGTTATATAATTTTTTATTTTTTTGTTAAAAAAATTAACAATTTTTTTTTTCAAATCATGACTTATTAATTGCGAGAAACATAATTTTGAGCTTTAAACTATCATAGAAGAATAATTCACTAAACTTTAAAATTGATAATAAAAATAGTCAAATCCAATAAAATTTTTGTTATCAGATTCTTTAAATTTTTAGCTTTTGTATATTTATTTGGAATAATCAGATTTATTCATTCTGAGGTGAGAGTTAAGATGGAAGTTTTGGAAATTAAACCCATTAGAAATAAAGAAATTATTGTATATCTGGTTAATTTGTCTAAGAAGAAGCCAAATCCCAATGTAAATGTGAATTTAACAGATTTTTTAAACCAACATAATTTTAATTTTGCCACAATTGATTTAAAGAATGGAAAAAGAAGAGGATTTGATAAGTCACCTTTAGCAAAAATACTGAAACAATTTAATATTCCCTATTATACAGTAGATATCCCAGAATATGCAATGGGATATCTGATGGCAGAAATAATCGAGAAAGAAGATCAAGTAAATGGATTGATAGAGGAATTTCTTAGTATAAGTGATAAAGAATCTATAAAAGGAGTGAATATAAAATCTTGGATTGATTATCTCAAGGGAGAGATTGAGGAGAAGAAATTATTTTTGGATATAAAGTTACGGCCAGAATGGATTGTTAAAAAAATACTAGATATAATAAGAACGATAGACAATAATGAAATCGTTTTCATACATTTTGCTCAGAATAATGTATTTAGTGAAACTTTGAAATTGTTAAAAGATTTAGATGTAAAAGTTAAAATTTATGAAAAACAAATGGAAAAATTTCCTTTAAATTTAATTATAAATGAGGAGGAATTAGATCAATGGAAGTGTTAGAATTAAAACCTTTAAAAAATAAAAGTTTAAAATTGGTGTTAATAGAAAGTGAATTTCCAATAGATTGGTGGTTTGAAGCTCCAGCAAAGAAGAAGCATGATTTAGTTTGGAATTTAACCCTAATTTCGAGAGAATATCTTAATCTTATTGAACAACTTATTGCAAAATATAATCCTGATTTCGCTACTGAAGAGAGAGGGAGTCGTTGGGAAGATATAATATCTAAAGAGGATCCTTTAGAAGGATTATTTAAAGAACATGAGATTCCTTATGAGATGGTAGATATTTCAGAAAACGCAGAATCTTATTTATCTTCAAATTTGGATGATCTAAGAACTTTAATAAAAGAATTAAGAAAAACTATTAAAAATACTCAAAAGAATGAAGGTTATAAAAATGATTATCATTTTCAACGCATGTTATTATGGAAAGAATATTTACAACGTGAATATGATACACAAGAAGATGAAATAAGGTATAAGGTTCGAGAAGCTTGGATGATCATGAGAATCCTTAAATTTACGAAAAAATTAAACGATAAAAAATTCATTGCTTTTTTCATCTGTGATCCCCGGCATTTTAAGGGCATCACTGAATTAGCGGAAGAATTGGGTATAAAAACTGAAGAAATAAAAATTAAAAGACAAGCTAAAGTTTTAAATAACCCGGAGTCAGGTTCGATTAAAAATATTATTGGACATTCATTACTAGAATTATCTCCAATTAAAGTGAAAAAGAATGAATCATTAGAAAAAATTTGTTATTTCTTTGATACCGATAATAATGCTTCTCCTTTTGACATTAATATGGCATATGACGCTGGTTTTGATGTGGTTATCCCTATTAGTAGAATAACTGCAGATCAAGTTCCTAAACTTGTTCAAGATGCAATCTTTTCTCGTAAGCCAAAAGCACCTACAACTTTCTTTATTGGTGGATCGGATATTAAAGAAGGAGATAAAATAGCGAAAGAAGTCATAAAATCTTTGGTACCTCCTTTTGAATGTCCAATTATAATAGATCCTCGGGGTTCTCATACTACAGCTTCTTCTATCGTTGCTAAGACTATTGAAATTGCTAAAAAAAGTGATCTTTATGACTTAAAGGGAAAAAAAGTAGTTATTTTTGGGACTGGACCCGTTGGAAGAATAGCAGCTATTTTAGCAGCAAAATCGAAATGTGAAACTTATTTGGTAGAACCATGGGAAAAATCTAATGAGAAATCTATTGAAAAGTTATGTAAGAAGTTAATGGAAGAAGTTGGAGAAGGTGGTAATGAAATAATTGGTATTTTTGCACCAAATGATGAAAAAAAATTCGAGATTATCAAAGATGCTGATATAATATGGAGTATAGCTGCTGCTGGGATCCGAATCTTATCTAAAGAATTACTATCAAAACTGCAAAACAAAATTATTATTGATATCAATTTAGTCCCGCCTTATGGAATTGAGGGCTTAAAACCAAATGATAGTTATAAAGAAATATACCCCAGTGTATTTGGAATTGGGGCTTTAGCTTTAGGGCATTTAAAATCTGATATTGAAGCAAAAATCCTTAAAGAAGCATCGAATACTACAGGAAAAAAAATTTTTGATTATAATTATGCATTTGAACTAGCAAAAAAAATCTTGTTTGGGAAAGAGATAAAAATTAAAATTTAATTTCTTTTACTTTATTTTTCTTAGAAATCTCTTAAATTATTAATAAGAACCATTAATTTAAAATGAAAATCCGATATATGAAAAAAAATGATTAAGAGATTTTCATTTTCATAATTTTAGTCGTTTGAATGATAAAAATACGTCAACTTAAGGTTTTTGATTAAACAATATAAATATCATTATTTGAATTATTGCTTTTTCATATAGGATAATGATCAGTTTCAATCATTCATTTTTTCAATATCCTCATATTCATATATGTGATCCGAAACATTTATATATGAAAGTTAACATATATTCATTGGAAATAGTCAGTTTTTCCGGATTGCATAGGATAATTTTATTCCAAGATTCTTTCATATAGGAATTTAATATTTAATTTAGCGGGGATGCATATATTCAATTAATGAAACAGATCATAAACTGATCATTTCCAAAAAGAAAAATAAAGGGGGATGATAATGAATAGTATAATGTTTGAAACGTTAATGGATGATAATTTTTCCGTATATTTATTAAGAGATATGGAAGAAGATAGTTCGGGTGATTATATTTACCGTTTAGTTGAAAAGCTTAAGGAAATCCCTGTGAGCTTTGCAACAGTAGATTTAGGGTATTCAACTCTTAGAGAATTTAATGAGACTCAATTAGCTATAGTCTTAAAAGAGTATGAGATTCCATTTTTTTCAGTTGAATTGCCACATTACGTAAAAGGTCATTTTGCTAGTCAAATTAGTGAAATGAAAAACAAATATAATGAATTAAAGGCTTCTTATGAGTTATTGAAAGATAAAAACTCTCCAGGTGCTCAAGAGCTAAATTATTTAATTGATTATTATTCAAATGAGTTGAGGGAATTAAATTATTATATAAATCAACAGATACGAGTTGAATCAATTTCTGAGAAAATTTTGAAGGTAATTGAAGGGCGTGATAGTAAAAATCTGACTTTCGTACATATTGGGGAAGAAAATACGTTAGTTGGAATCATGCGGCAATTAAAGATGCATAATGTTAAATCTAATATCATATTCATTCAAAATTCAAAATTTTTGGATTAAGGTAGTTTTAAGATTATCAATAAATTAAGGGTATGGGTATGCCAAAAGAAGAGGATTCAATAAAGCAATATGATCTCGCAATCATAGGTGCAGGCCCAGGTGGATATCACGCAGCTATTAGGGCCGCACAGTTAGGGGCAAAAGTTGCCCTAATAGAGAAAGATAAGTTAGGTGGTACATGTTTAAACAGAGGATGCATTCCAACAAAAGCATTACTTGCTTCCGCTCATTTTCTTGAGAAAATTAATAACGCTGAATTATTTGGAATTTCGATTAAGAATTATGAAACTAACTTTTCTAAAGTTGTTGAGCGTAAAAATAATATTGTAAATGATTTAGGTGCTGGAATAGCTGCTCTTCAAAAAACGTGGAAAAATGATGTTTTTATTGGGGAGGGGAAAATTCTCGGAGGAAATGCAAAAGAAGGTTTTGATGTGTTAATTCAGGGAACAAAAAATGAGGAAATTATTCATTCAGAGCGAATAATAATTGCCACAGGATCAACACCTACAATTTTTCCTAATTTCAACGTAGACCATGAGAGAATATTAACAAGTGATGATATTTTAGATCCCAATTTTAAGACTGTTCCAGAGAGACTATTAATAATCGGTGCTGGAGTTATAGGTTGCGAATTTGCTGACATTTTTGTGAATTTTGGGAGTAAAGTTACTCTTTTAGAATATCTAGATTCACCAATAGCATCAGAGGAGCCAATTATTATTAAAGAGATTCAAAAAAAATTTGATTTAATGGGAATTACAATAAATACATCCCAAAATGTACTATCTGTTGAGAATACAGGATATGGTGTACGAGCTACAACTTGTCCTGCTTCTGTTCCAATTGATCAAATTGAAAGCGCAAAAAAAGAAATTTTTGAAGCAGATTACTGTCTTATTTCAATTGGCAGAAATAAAGTTTCAAAGAATTTAGGTTTAGAAGAATTAGGAATTACAACAAGAAGAGGGGCAATTGAGGTTGATCCTTTCACATTAGAAACTACTGTAAATGGAATATATGCAATTGGTGATGTAAACGGAGGTATTATGCTTGCCCATGTAGCGAGTTATGAGGGAGATATTGCTGTTGCTAACGCTTTATCTAGCCTGAAGCAATTCAATGTTCAGTCGCGGAGGACTAATTATAGAGTTGTCCCTTCGACTATCTTCACAAGTCCAAATATAGGCTCAGTGGGACTTAAGAGAAAACAAGCGAAAGAATTAGGAATAGATGTATTAGTTGGACAATTTCCTTATAGCTCTTTAGGGAAGGCTAGATGTATGGGTGAGGAGGGATTATTAATAATTTTAGCAGATAAGCACACACTTCAAATCGTAGGAGCTTCATGTATAGGTGAAGAAGCTTCAGAGTTAATTGCTGAGATTACCCTTGCTATGCAACATGGATTAACTATTGAAGATATCACAGCAACGATACATAGTCATCCAACTCTCTCAGAAATGGCATTAGAAGCGGCAGAAGCCGTGATAGGACGAGCAATTCATAAAAAAGGACGTCCAATTACTCCAAGATTAAAAACTATTCTAATGGAACAAATACCATATGAGATTAATTTAAAAGAGTCTAAAATGTTTTCAGAGTAATATTATTCTATGATCTCTTTTAACTTAATTTATATTTAGAGCGATTGAAAGGGATGAAAATGAAATATAGTGTAAAATTTAAAAGTCATCTAGAAAATTTTGATGCTTGTCAGAAAAATCCAAAGCTGTTTAGAATGGAAACGGGTTTATATGAATTAGGAAGTTTAAATAAAGTTAAAAACCATCCAAGAGATTCAAACATTAAAATAAATCATTCCCCAAAAATCAATATTATTGATATTAATATGAACATTAAAATTTGCCATAGAAAAAAAAGAGAAGGAGATTAGAACTAAAAGAAAAGTTAAAAAGTATAAAACCTCATTTTAAGGCCCAATCACTTTATTTTAAAAAAAGCAAAGAGGAAAACTTATTGGATTTTTTTTCAAATTTATTCCAAATTTTTATAATGCACTTTAATGAATCTATAGGAGTTATACCACTTCTAATTTATCCACATGATTCTGTTAAGAATGATGAAAATATAATGCGTCCAATTAAATATCATCCAATTTGGTTTTTAGATTCACAAGAAGAATCAAAATCTGAAAGTATTGATTTAATTTATGAAGGAAAGGTTTATTTTGCTCGAAAGTTTAAGATCTTTTTAGAAGCAAAAAAAAGTATAGTTAAAAGAGAAGAACCAGCTTTTAATTTAGTTGTTCTGATTCTTGTCTTTTTAAAAAATATGAATCTGTTTGGAAAAAATTATTTGAATATAGTTACTGAAATTATTATTAAAAATTTTGAAAATTTGCTTCAAAATATTATAATATCAGAAATTCAACAATTAGAAGTGATTAAAACTTCCAAAACAAAACTTATTACAGAAGGAGATTTAGCTAAAGAAAAGATTAAAATTTTATTGAATGATATTTGCAGAGATTATTTCTCATTAATATATTATTATCAAAAAATTAATTCAATAAATTTAGAGAGATCTAAAATGAATTTAATTTAGATTCGATTAATGATTCTATAATACGAATATTTTGATTAACAAAAATATCCCAATACCAATCGTATAAAAAGGAATAAAATATATCCAAATTTTATTTGGGAGAACTCTTACTAAATAGGGGGCAGACATCGCTGCTATAAAACCCCCTGTAACTAATGAAGGTAGAAGGATTAGGTCAATTTTTACTCCAGCAAAACTCACTAAAAAAAAAGTTAAAATTCCTACAAATGAAACTATTGCTTCTGCAAAAGATACAATTGCAGTAGCACTTTTTTCATAAACTCCAGAAAAAATTTGTCCCATTGTAATTACTGGTCCATATCCTCCTCCTCCAATCCCTTTATTAAAACCTGCTAATGCTGAAAAACCGATTAAAAGCTTAGTATGTGTCTTAGAGAAGTCCATTTTCCTTAATTTAATTCTAATAAATCCTGCGATCCCCATAAAAAGGACTAATATGGCAACATAAGTTTTAATTACAAAATCAGGAAATTTGATCGCGAAGTATCCAAGAAAAATTGATATGAATATGCCTATACATCCAAAAAATGCTATTATCAGCCCAATTTTCGTAGCATGATTTAGGGGACGGAAAGAGTATCGAACATTTTTAAATTCATGATCAAAAAAAGTATCAACAACGCCAGTTATAGCTTCTGAAATAAGGATAGCTGGAACGACTTGGAGGGGACTAAAACCAAAAAAAAGTAATAAGGGAGATAAGGCTGTGCCAAACCCCATACCTGCCATAGAATCCATAGATTCAAATACAAAAGCTAAGAGAATAATAATTAGAAATAACTCCATTAGAATCTTATAAACAAAAGTAGAATAATATCATGATTATCGAATAAAATATCAATGCATATCCCATCTTCTTTAGAGAACGCTTCCCCAGCTTTAATCTTTCTATTATTGGTTTTTCATCCAATTTTTTCGCTTCTTCTCCTATATCCCAATTAGTTGTCATCTTCATTTTAATTATATTTAATTAGCTTTAATTATTGATAATTAAATGTTATTATTTAAAGTTTTCTAATTCTCTAAAATATTGTTAAATCCTTTAGTGTTGGTGTATAAACATTTCTTTAAGTTTTAAGTAAATACAAGAAAATTTACAAAAAATGATTGGATCTTTCTTAAACATTTGTACAGTATAATCGAAAAAATTTTTATTTTGTTCAAAATAACTTCAATAATTTTCGTTATAATGAACGGAATATAAAATAAAGGTCAGCAAATTTATAAACTGTAAATAACATATATACCATGAATAGAATTATTTTGATTGCTTAATCAAAAAAAAGTAAAAATGAATTTTTTTCGATATTACTATTAATAGAATGGGGTGGAGAAATCTATTATTGAAAAAGCTTTAGTTACTACTGATGATATTGAGGATTCTGGTAGAATAAGTAAAATATCTTCAATAGAAACAGATCCATTTGAAATGGCAAAGAGACAGATTGATATTGTTGCAAAGAAGATGGCATTGGATGATAATATCATAAAATACCTAAAAAAAGTTGAACGTTCCCTAATTATCTCAATCCCAATTAAGTTGGATAATGGAAATTTAAAGATATTTGAGGGGTATAGAGTACATCATTCGACAGTTCGAGGACCTGGAAAAGGCGGAATAAGATATTCTCCAGAAGTAAATCTTAATGAAGTAAAAGCATTAGCTACATGGATGACTTGGAAATGCAGCTTATTAAATTTACCTTTGGGGGGTGCTAAAGGGGGTATATGTGTTGATCCTAGAAAATTATCAAAAAACGAGTTAGAAAGACTAACCCGAAGATATACGACTGAAATTATTAATTTTATAGGCCCTGACATCGATATTCCAGCTCCAGATATTAATACAAATAGTCAAATTATGGCCTGGGTCATGGATACTTATTCGATGAATAAGGGAAGAGCAATACCAGGATGTGTAACTGGGAAGCCTGTAGAGATCGGAGGCTCAGTTGGAAGAGAAAGTGCAACAGGAATGGGCCTATTTTATGTGCTTAATGCTTTATGTAAAAAGAAAAATTTAAAACTTAATTCTTTGAGCTTTGTTATACAGGGATTTGGGAATGTTGGTGGGACCATTGCTCGAATTTTATATGAAAAAGGATGCAAAATATTAGCAATTTCAGATATCAGTGGAGGATTATATTCAGAACAAGGGCTAAATGTAAGTAAATTATTAAAATGGAGTGATAAAAATAAGACTTTAAGGGATTTTGAAGATGAAAATTACAGTTTTATAACAAATAAAGATGTACTTACTATAGATTGTGATATTTTAATCCCAGCTGCGAAAGAAAATCAAATAAACAGTCTAAATGCTAGAGATTTAAATTGTAAAATCATATTGGAAGGAGCAAATGGGCCTGTTACTCCCGAAGCAGATGAAATATTGAATGAGAAGGAGATAATTATAGTTCCGGATATATTAGCTAATGGGGGAGGTGTATGTGTTTCATATTTTGAGTATATTCAGGATATTCATAGTTACTTTTGGAATATAGACAGAATTAATCAAGAGTTAAAGAGAATTCTTGTTCAAACTTTTGAGGACGTCTATAATCTATCATTGAGAATGAATGTATCTTTACGTATAGCAGCATACATGATAGCAATTTCAAGATTAGCAAAAGCAATAGAGTTGAGGGGAATTTTTCCTTGACTTAGTCTTTAAATGCTTTTGTAAAATTTTGAACTGAATAAATTATTATTAATCTTCTGTCTTAAAATTAATTTCATAATTCAATTTAAAAATATCTATAAAACTGGAGACATCCATCTGCGTTTCAATCCCTACAATTGTTTTTATTTTTTCATTTATAAATCTCCAGAGTTCTTTCTCATTTGATGCTATAACTCTTAATATTAGATTATGATCTCCTGTTGAGGTGGCAATAAGTTGGATTTCATCTAAACTTACTAACTTTTGCGCCACCTCGTTCAATTTCAATGGATCAACAGAAAGACCAAGAATAGCAATAGATTCAAATCCTACTTTGAATGGATCGACTATAGTATCAAATTTTCTTATGATTCCTTCTTTTATCATATTTTGTACGCGATTATGGATTGTACTAGGGGCCAGATTTACCTTTTCACTTAATTCTTTATATGGGATTTTGTAATTTTTCTGCATTATATTAAGAATCTCCTTATCTTTTTCATCAAATTGAGCTTTTTGAAATCTGTCTGACGCTTTTTTGCTTTCAATTCTATGTCGCTCAATACTATACAAAATTGATCTTGTTAGACTTACGCTATTTAGATCTCCTTTTACTAAATAATCTTGAGCTCCTTTTTGAATAGATTCTAAAGCATATTCTGTATCGTCTAAACCTGTTAAAATTATTATAGGAATCGTGGTAGTGGTATCTAACACTCTTTCTAAAGTAGACTCTCTAGTACTATCAGGGAGTGTTAAATCTAGTAATATAACATCATAATTTTTTCGGTTAAGACGATTTAAACTTTGAGAAAGACGAGAATAGGAGTCTAATTTAAATTTGAAATCTGCAGATTTCTTTAATAATTCTTCAATAAGGCGCACGTCAGCTAAATTGTCTTCTATTAGGAGGATTTGAATTGTTTTACTTTCTAATGTTATCACCAAAATTATTTCTTATGAATTGAATTAAAATTAAAACCTCTTTCTACAAGAAAGTACTTAATCTGAATAATATTCATTTTAATATATATACTTATTTTATTTTTCATTCTTAGGAAGCATCTTAATTTGAATTTAATTTGAAAGTACAAAGAGAACGATAAAAATTTATACGATTTTCATTGAAGGGTTGTAAACTTTGATAAAATTAGCATAATGGTAATAAGCGCTATGTTAGGTAAATTTCCTAAGAAACTTAAATTTAAAATTTCACTTTCTTTCTTAAGATAAATGTTATAGTAACAAGTTTTAGTTATAAAACTCAAAAATATTCTAATGAAATTTTAATAATACCTAAGAGGTAAAGCTGAGATGAAGATCAACTTAGATGAATTGAAAATTAAAATAATAATTATTTTAATATTAAATATTATTTCTTGTTTATTGATTTACTACTTCGTGGCAATATTTAAAACGGCTATCTTTATAGTTTATTTCCTTTATATTCCGTCAATCCTGGCATGTTTATGGTGGAAAAAGAAAGGCCTTATTGTCCCCTGTTTTTTAACAGTAATTTTAGTGATTTTTAACCTCATTATAGAGTTTAATATCAATCCAGAACTATTTAATAACTTCTTAAGGGGATTTTCACTAATAATTGTCGGCGTCGTAGTAGCATTACTATCTGAGCGAGTTTCAGCAAAAGAACATGAATTTAATTTGATTATGGAAGATTTAACTCGCTCTAATGAAGATCTACAGCAATTTGCATATGTTGCATCTCACGATCTTCAAGAACCTTTAAGAGCAATTGTAAGTTTTTCTCAACTTCTAGAAGAGAGATATCAGGAAAAATTAGATAAAGATGGCAGAGAATTTATTCACTTTATTACAGAAGGTGCCATAAAAATGAATATCCTTATCAAAGACTTATTGGCTTATTCAAGAATAACCACTCATGCCAAACCTTCAGAATTGACAGATCTTGAGATTATTTTAAAAGATGCATTATTTAATTTACAAGAATCAATAAAAGAGAGTGGTGCTGTTATAACTTACGATAAATTACCGATATTAAAAGTAGATAAAACCCAATTCATGCAATTATTTCAAAATCTTATTAGTAACGGTATAAAATTCCACAGAAAAGAAGCACCAAAGATTCATATTGGAGTGGTACAAGTTGAAAATGAATGGATATTTTCTGTTAAAGACAATGGAATAGGTATTGAATCAAAATATTTTGGTCATTTATTTAACATTTTTTACCGCCTACACACAAAAGAAGAATATCCTGGCACAGGGATAGGATTACCAATATGTAAAAAGATTGTACAACGTTATGGGGGAAAAATTTGGGTAGAATCAAAACTAGGTGAAGGTTCTACATTTTACTTTAGTATTCCTTTAAAAAAGGTAAAAGATAGTAATTTATTTAGAGAGTAGTGAAATTTCATGGTAAATGGACATAAGAAAAGGGGAATAAATATTTTACTTGTAGAAGATAATGCTGCGGATATTCGTCTTACCAAAGAGGTTCTTCAAGAAATTGAATTCGTAAAAAATTTAATCGTTGTAAGAGATGGTGTTGACGCTATAAACTTTCTTAAAAATAAAGGAAAATATTCTGAAGTAATTCTTCCAGATTTGATACTTCTAGATTTAAATTTGCCAAAAAAAGGTGGATTGGAGGTTTTGAAAGAAATCAAGGAAGATGAAGATTTAAAATCAATTCCAGTTGTAATATTGACAATATCGGATGTTGAAGATGATATAATAAAAGCATATAAACTTCATGTTAATAGTTATGTGATTAAGCCATTAGAAATGAGAGAATTCCATAAGATTATTGAATCAATTATGAATTATTGGTTTATAATTGTAAAGCTACCTGAAAGGAAATAAATTGTAAATAATGTAAATAAAAATTTATTAAGAATTAAGGGAAGTAAGGCTCATAAGAAGTTCTTAATAACTTTAATGTACTTTCAATTTTTTTTATTGCATTTTTAAAATCCATTTCTGAAAAATCATCCCCTTTTACGCAACTACAATTCCAAGGGTATCTCTCCTGAGGCCCGCAACAAATAACACCATGGTGTATTGAAAATCCTTCACATTTATGATAAATTGTTCTACCTAGTGAATATTCTTTTCCACATTTAGGACAAACTACCATATTTATTCCATACCTCCTAATTTTTACCCAAAATGATATTGAAATCCATTTAATATTTTATTTTGAAAATTTTAATGCATTACCTATTTTATAAATATCAATCATTTTATTTAAATCAACCGAAAATAATTCGGGGAACAATTTTTTTAATGAATTAATTTCAGTTTTTTAACAAGAGAATATAGTTATCTAGATCTGTTAAACAATTTAATGTAATGTCTATTATTACGTGAATGAATATACTTTAATTCTACTTATTTTAAATAGAATTATAAAAGAATATAGCGAACATAATCTTTTGAAAAGGGGCATATTTATTTTTAAAAAAGAGTTGAAAAAATGTTAAACTTATACGTTTATGATCGAATTTTTTTTTGTCCGATTTTCCTTTTTAATTATTATCAACTAAAACCATTGTGCGGCATCAGCTTCTAAAACCAAATCATTTAAGGTTGCTGCTCCAACGATTTTAACTCCAGGAATTAATTCTACTTTGTCCCATCCCAGCATCCGCTTTGATGCTTCACATACCAAAATTTCAATCCCCATCCCCAGAGTTTTATCTATCATCTCCTTTACAGAAGGAAAACCTCCAAGTTTTATTCTTTCTGCTTCACCTGGTTTCAAAATTCTTAATCCTGTGCCCAAGTAGTAAACTGTGGGTTTGATATCCATTGCCTTAGCAGTTTGTGCTAATACCAAAGGTGAATATTGCCGTTCAGGATCATCACTAGTTTGAACATATAGTATAGTTTTTTCTTTTTCGCTTATGGTTTACCACCTCTATGGTAAATTTAATTAAAAATATAAAATATCCAAATTTGTAGTAAATTTGCTCAATCATAAAACTCAGAAAAAACTTATAAATTTCACGTCTATATTTCAGAAAAAAAGGAAGATCTTTAATTACAAATATAAAGTTATTCTTTCAATCCTTTATAAAGTATAAACATTAACAGAGAGAATTAAGATACCCATTTTTTACCAGATCTAAATCTTAAATTCTACTTTATGAGACATTTTAAAAATATCTATGAAACTTGAAACATCCATTTGTGGTTTAACTCCATCTATCGTCTTAATCTTTTCATTAATAAATCTCCAAAGAGTTTTTTCATTTTCAGCAATTATACGTGCTACTATATCATGATCACCTGTAGTAGTAGCAATAAGCTGAACTTCATTATAATTAGCTATTTTGTTCGCGACTTCATCCATTTTTAAAGGATCAACAGAAAGACCTATAATTGCAATTGTTTCAAAACCTGCTTTCATGGGATTAATTATTGTATCTTCTTTCTTAATTATCCCCTCATCTACCATTTTTTGAACTCGATTGTGAACACTACTGGCTGCCATCTTAACTTTATTACCCAACTCTTTATATGAGATATGGAAATTATTTTGGAGGAGGTTTAAAATCTTTTTATCTATATCATCCATTTTTACCACACTGAATGTCCGATATTTTTTTATACTTATTTACAATTATGTTCTTTTAAATATTATTTTTTTAAATAATATTCGAATAGAAATAAATAAGTCGAATTGTTTAAATTTAAAAGTAAGTTAAGATGATGGGATTAAGAGTTCTTCTTTTTCTATAATTTCTTGTAAGAAATTTAAGTTAGTCTGCTCTACATCTATAAAGTTATTAGAGAATATTAGAGAGGGGCTTTTGTTTAGTGCTTTTTTAACATAAATCTTATCAATTTTATAAGAAACAAGCCATTCGGAAATTAATAATCCTTTTCTTTTTTCTTCTTGAGCAAATTTATTTCCTATCAGTTCAATTTTTAGCAATTCACCTTCCTTAAATTCTAAAAGCCCAAAGTAAGGACTTTTCCCAAAATCTTTTGAAATTATCGATTTATTACCTTCATTTTTCTCCAAAGGGACAGCTATTTTAAGGATTGACTTTTCTTCACTTCTTATGATAATGACAATCTTGAAAATATTTGGGAATCTTGTTTTTATCTCGTTTTTTACTTTGTTTTTCAAAATTACAATTTGAGATAAAGGAAAATCTTTATGTAAAGTAAGCTCTACCTCTAAGAAAATATATCTTCCATAAGCTCTTAATTCTAAATTTCCAATTTTTTTAATCTTTGGAATTTTTTCGATTAAATTATGTAATTCTATTCTATCATCGAAGTCTATAATAGCATCAAGCAAGACCTTTGTAGACTTAAGAAAAAGATCATAACCACCTTTAATTATGAAAAGAGCTATTATTAAACCGATTATGGAATCTAAAATGTAAAATTTGAAAATGATCCCTATAAATCCTACAATTACTGAGAGAGAAATAAAGAAATCATAAAACTTTTCTTTTGCTTCAGATTCAATTATAGGGGAACCTATTTTTTTATTTATGCGTTTTAAGAAAACCATTATTATTAGGGTACTCAGTAAGGAAAGGATTAAAAATGAAAAAGCCAATGGAGAAGAATTTAAATTTCTAGGAATTCCATTGATAAACTCGAAGATACTGGTAGAAGATTGGTAAATAATAATAATGCCTGTTAAGAAGATAAAAAGTGAAATGATTAAACTGACAATATTCTCCAATTTATAGAAACCATATGGAAATTTTTTGTTTGGTTTTTTTTTAGCAAAAGAAATTCCTATAATCGCTATGGTATACATAACAATATCAGTCATACTATCGAAGGCATCTGCTTGGAGCGCTATACTCTTTGTTAAAAAACTGAAAATCAGCTTAAGAATAAATAATATGATATTGAAGATTAAAAGAAAGCTATTTACAAAAATGGGCTGCCTATAAGATGCAATCCTGTTTAAATTCTCATTCTTTAAAGTACTTTGGGCTTTCATTTCTATATTAAATTTCTCTATTAATTTAACTATTTTAAAATGATTCCAACATCCTCCAACTTCTTTTTGGTTAATAGATTAATTTAAAACACTACAAGTTATCGAGATATATTGATTTTTATTAAAAAATAAAGTATTAAAAAAGTTTATACATTTTTTGATTTTTATTTATTCACGACATAATCTCTTTAGCAACGTTGGGTCAATCATTTCTTTTGGTTCCCAATTTTTCTCTTTTAGATAATTTACAATCTCATCTTTAAGGTTAATAGGGATATCTGCTTCAACACGAATAAATTTTTCTAAATCATTTGGAAAATCTACACCTTTATATTTACGTTCTAAATCAATCCAGTGAGATAATTTTATCATTCTTCCTTTGGAATTGTCAGCTGGTCTTAAACACATTTTAGCAACTAAGCAAATTGCTTGTTCGATTG
>JBHLRJ010000093.1:0-16767 GCA_048882645.1 Candidatus Thorarchaeota archaeon | reverse complement strand
ATAATAAAATCAATATTGAAGAAACGATGCTTTCAATAATGAAAGCTTCATTCAAATCCGTTAAAATAAAAAGAGGATCTCCTTGTTGAGTTGCACCTATAGCAGGTGGTTGTCTAACAAGTAAGTATGCTATTCCTGTTTGCAGAACAAATAGGACTATAAAGATTGCTATTACACTTAAAGATCTTGATGGCATGGGAAGAGTTATTCTGGGTGTCTTTAATTTAGGAAGATTTATCTTTGGTTTTCTTAATACACTTCCAAGAATCCAAGGTGTTTTTCTTTTAATTTTCTCAAAAACGGTCTCAGAACCTATGATATCTTCTTTTTCAAATTTTTCTTTAGTATTTGGTTGTTTTTGCATAATCCACTATGATCGAATTATTTATTACAATTTAATAATTTTTTCAAATACTTGCACATAATTTTAGATATTTTAACATAACTTTCTTAACAAAGGAATTAAGAAGTTCCAAATTTTATTAACAGATTGGACAGAAACTCGCTCATCAGGAGAATGAGCACCAACATTCTTAGGGCCTATTGATATCAGCTCCATCTGGGGGTATTTTTTTTTCAATATACCACATTCTAGCCCTGCATGAATGGCTTTAACTTCAATCTTTTTATTGTTAACCTCTTTATATACTTCCTTAGTTATCTTTAAAAGTGTAGAGTTAAAATTTGGAATCCATCCTGGATAATCAGAATCAATAATAGCTTTAAATTCTCAATCCGCCAAACTAAACAGAGCCATTGCTTTTTCCCATATCACAATTTTAAAATATTCACTAAGACTTCTCTGGCTTAATTTAATTTCAATTTTTTCTTTTTCAGTCTTAATTACACCTAGGTTTGATGATGTAAAAACAAGCCCCTTAATTTTAGGATGCATAGAAAGGGGACCATTAGGTATTGTATATAAAATATTTAACAATTCATCTTGAATTTTTTTCATGATTACTTCCTTATTATTGAAATTTACCAACTTCGTAATGGAAATACTTAATATAGGATCTATATCCTCAAAGATAACCTTTGATTCAATTATAAGATCCTTTATGTATTCACTTAAATCTGAAAAAGAATCTTTTTCAACATAGAAAATCGCATTTGCTTCTCTAGGAATTGCATTAGTTCTATTACCTCCAGAAATTGAATGAAGATAAATTAAAAATTCTTTATTTAATTTCCATAGTATTTGCCCAATGATTTTTAGAGCATTTCCTCTCCCCAAATGAATATCTGCCCCAGAGTGACCGCCTAATAAACCAGACACAATTAATTTCACAGGGATTAATGTATTTTTCCTATTTATTTCATGAGTTTCATTCTTAATATGAAAAAAAGTTACTCTTCCACCAGCACACCCAATTGTAACTGAATCTTCATCCTCTGCATCCAAATTGATAAGATAATCGCCACTAATCAAATTATTATCAATTTTGAATGCACCTCGTAACCCCTGTTCTTCATCAACTGTAAATAGGAACTCAAAACCTAATGAATCAAAACCTAATTCTTTCTCGTAAATCTTCCTCATCATAAGCAATAAATAACATATTCCTACACCATTATCAGCACCTAAAGTTGTACCTTCTGCTGTAACCCATTTTTCATTGTCAATTTCTACAATTTTTAAGTTTAAGGGATCTCTTGAAAAATCATGTGGGATTTCTTCATTCTTTTCACAGACCATATCCAGGTGACATTGTAAAACCACTTTTTTTGTTTGAGTTCCTACCGCAGGTATTCTCACGACGAGATTTCCTATGTTATCTACTTGAGTTTCAAATCCAAATCTCTCAGCTTCTTCCTTAATATAGGTTCTTACTTGCTCTGAACATCGAGGAATTTTAGTAATTTGTTCGAAGTAATCCCAAAATTCAGAAGGTTGTCCTAATTCTCCTAATTTTGACAATTTTATCCCTTCTAATCAAAATATATATATGAATTATTGTATAATAATAATAAAATAACACTAGATTCCTTTTAATATTATTTAAAGGCTGATTATATGAGTTGGAAAGATCTCTATTCGGAAGTAAAGAAACGTAAGATGGAAGCATTAAACAAGAAAGATGTTGTAGATGCTGTCGAAAAACATGGAAAAATTTTAGCAGTGAGTGGAAAATATGAGAAACCTAAAAAAATCGTTGAACATATGTACGCATCAATGAAAAAAGTAGTAAAAGAAAAAGAAATCATGAAAGAAAATCTATCACTATATGATGTACTTCTTATAGGATGCCCAGGTAGTGATATTCCACATGCAGCGTATCCAAAAGTGAAAGATTTTGTAAATAATGGTGGATGGTTGATAACGACTGATTGGGCACTTAAGAGTATTATCGAAAATATTTTCCCCGGGTATATCAGATGGAACCGTGCAAAAACAGCTGATGCTGTTGTTCCATGTCAAATTATTCAACCAGACCATCCTTTTTTAGAGGGTGTTTTAACTGAAATTCAACAAAGTAAATGGCAAAAGCAAACAGCTAAAAATACAAAAGAAAGGGAATTTCGTTGGTGGTTAGAAACACGATCTTTTCCAATCCAAATTCTAAATTACCAAGAAGTTAGAGTATTGATTAGTTCATGGGAAATTCAAAATAAGTGGGGTGAATCTCCTGTGCTCGTGGAATTTGATTATGGAAAAATGGGAGGAAGAATAATTCACATGATCAGTCATACTCATTTACAGAAAGGTGGAGCAAAAGGTAAATATGCATCTGCCTTAATCCTTACAAATATTTTAGATGAAAAAGTGTCCCAAAAGATGGGGATTTCAAAAAAAGTTGGCCCTAAATACGTTTCTAATTGGGAAACACCTCAAACTCAAAGCCAGCAGCAATACACTGATCCGGCAGCACAATTTCAGCAAAATGAGTATATAACCCCTACATCAACTGGCGGAGGATTAACTGGAACCTCACAGATTATTGAAGTAGATGTAAATAGTCCTAACTTTTCTTATACGAGTAAATGCATATACTGTGGATACGATTTCTCTGATTATCAAGGAAAGATATACATTTGTCAAGCTTGTAACTCTCAATATCATGAAAATTGCATTAATATGCAAATAAATGAGGGAACCTGTAAAAATTGCAATAAAATTTTATTATGGTAATTTAAGAACTCCCTTTACCAAATTTCACTATCTTTTTTTGAAAATAATTAAAGGATCAAATATTTTCTTTTTCATCACTCTTAACTCGGTTTATTGATTTGATAGATTTAGACCTAATCTCTAAAGAAGTAGATAATCTAGAGCCGGAAAAAGTAATGGAAATACTTAGCTTTCTTGTCAATATTAATACTACAGTTCCCCCCGGTAACATGTATCGAGAGTATATAGATGTTATATCTCCTTACTTCAAGGATATAGATTTTAAACTGGAAGAAGTAATTATTCCGGAGGATTTGATAAGGAAGATCCCATTTCCTCTCGAAGGACCTAGAATTAATCTTGTTGCTACAAAAGAATTCGGTCAAAAGAAATATGTGTCTTTCTGTGGACATATGGATGTTGTTCCAGCTTCAGATGAAGGAAACCAAAAATGGAGATTCCCTCCTTTTCAAGCTACTATGATCAAAAGCGGAAAAATTTATGGTCGTGGAGTCGGAGATAATAAAGGCTCAATGGTATGCTTAATTTTAGCACTTCAACTAATTGAGAAATTGCATTTAATCCCAAAATATAATATTCGAGTAATTAATGCTACAGATGAAGAAATAGGATTTTATCCCGGTATTCGTTACTTAGCAGAACAAAGTATGTTAAAAGGAACAATATTTTCTCTTGATTATTCAATTGAACCTATTGTTTTGATGGGAACCGCAGGAGACTTGGAAATTGAAGTTGAAACGATTGGAAGAAGTTCACATTCCGGTTTGAGTCTTTTAGGAGTTAACGCTTTGGAAGAGATGATCCCCATCTTAGTTGAACTTAAGAATTTGAAGAAAAAAGTGGAATCACGTCAAAGTAAGGACATACCAGGCTTTCCAGATCCGAACACTAAAGCGAAACGTAATATGAGTCCATTATTTAACATGGATATAATTAAGTCAGGTAAGAAATCAAATATTATCCCTGATCGTTGCACTCTGATAATTGATAGGCGGATTATCCCAGACGAAAATATTGAGGATGTGAAACAAGAAATAATCGAAGCGATCGAAAAAGGTAAAGCAAAAAGTAAAGCATTAGATGTAAAATACTTTTTTAACTACGCATATCCTCCTCTAAAAGTCGATATCAACAGTCCAGAACTTCAACGGATTAATAAAGTCATCCAATTAACACAAAATCTACCAGAAGAAAGAATTCAAAAAACTGGCATGTCAATGACATTTGATGTGGGTTTCGCTGCTCAAATATTGAATACTCAGGAGATAATCCTTCGAGGGGTTGCCACTGCTGGCTCTAACACCCACGGAGTAAATGAGACAATTCGATTAAAAGATATTAAGAAATTTGTAAAGGAAATAATTGTCTTTTTATGTGCTGATTTATAGGTTTTGAAAATAGTAAAAAAGAAAATAGGATGTTAATGTTTAAAGAGAGACATTACTAATTTAGAAGTCCTCTACTTAGATTCTAATAATATATCCAGAATAGAAAACCTTAAGTGCTTAAGAAATCTCAAGGTTTTAGGTTTGTCTTTCAACAAGATCAGTAAGATAGACGGTCTTGATTCATTAGGAAATCTGAAAGTTTTGTATCTATCTGGAAATCCCTATCAAAAGATTGAAGGGCTAAATAATTTGTCATCTATCGAGGTTTTGAGTTTAGATCTCACCAATATATCTATTATCGAAGGTCTTGGGAATTTGAAACATATTAGGGGACTGTTTTTTTTATATGATGATCATTTTCATTCGATTTTTGATAGATGCGATGGAATAAACGATGACGGATATGTTCATAATCTTAGAGGATTTATAGAGTTTACAAGTAATATAGAATAATAGAAATAAAAAAAAAGAAATTATATTTGTCAGTTTTGGAAGATTAGTTTTCTATAATTTCTATGGCCTCTTCTTCGCATTGAGTTTCACATGCCCGGCAACCCACGCAATCCTCTCTATTCTCCTCAATTACATTTACCTTCCCGCCTTCTGGTTCTCCAAAACATTCACTTGGGCATACTTCATAGCAAGTACCACAGCCGCTGCAAGCATCCATATCTATTTTAATTTCAAAAGACATACCATTAACCTCTTACCATGAATATTTTTTTTTACATTACTAGAATTTGATTATTTTATTATAATCTTGTTTTTGATAATATTCTAAAAAATATAAATTTCGTTTTTATCATGAAAAATTAACGATGAATAAATAGTTTTATAACCTAAATTATTGATTTTTATGTTAAATTTTATGAACTCATTAAACCTATGAATAAAACTTAAAAATACAAATCTTAAATTGTCTGCTGTATTAGTTTTCAAACATTAAAATAGGTTAGAGAATTTAATTGAATACAAAAAAAATAAAAAAAGTAAAATAAAACATTAAATTTATTATCCAGATTCTTCGGCTTCTTCTTCAGCAGCTAATTCTTCCTCTAATTCCTCGAGTGGAACTGGTGCAGGAGTTGTGAGCATGCTATATCCAATCCAAATAGCTATAGTAGCAATTAAAATGACTAAAAGCCACATTGGTGCTACAACCATTAATTTCCAATTAAATAAATCGACTCCCAGCCATGAACTTGTCCAATCAAGCCCACCTTTCACTCCTCCCAAGGTTTCCATTCCAAGATCAACCACCGATCCCAGAGTATAAAAGACTGCTATCAAAAGACCAACTATTATTACGATCAAGCCAATAATTTTATCTTTTGCTATAATAAACACCTTTTTTTATAATCTTATTGTGTTGTATATGATAATGCTTAACTATTAATTTTAAAAAAGTATTTAATTAAAACCATTCGATCGAACTTATCAGATCGAAAATAAATTATTATGATGATCCATAATAAAACTATAAAGAAAGTATAACACTCACGAAAAAATTAAGTTCAAGAGCAATAGAGATGCCTAAAGAAACCGATTACGTGTTAATAATTGGATCTAGTAATATGGATTTAAACATATATCTAAAAAGGCTTCCAAATCCAGGGGAAACTGTTACTGGTGGGAAATTTCGGCAATTCTTAGGTGGTAAAGGTGCTAACCAATCTGTTGCGGCAGTAAGGTCAGGTGCTAATACTGTATTCATTGGAAAAATAGGAATGGACTCCTTTGGCAACCAGATGGTTTCTCAACTAACTGCTGAGGGGATTAATATGAGTTATGTGATCAGAGATGATGCAGATGCTAGTGGTGTTGCGTTTATATTAATTGACGAAAATGGAGAAAA
Source organism: Candidatus Thorarchaeota archaeon (assembly GCA_048882645.1). Classification (GTDB taxonomy): domain Archaea; phylum Asgardarchaeota; class Lokiarchaeia; order Sigyniarchaeales; family SOKP01; genus Loki-b32. Next base: position 10,391 of record JBHLRJ010000093.1, on the reverse strand, counting down.
TATCATAAGTGTAGCCCCTGGTACAAATTATAAACTATCCCCGGAAGAGATTAGATTACACGCAGAGATAATTAAAGGAGCTAGTTCCTTAGTAGTTCAGATGGAGATACCAATAGAAACAATTAAGGAGATATTCAAAATTGCTTCAGATGGAAATGTAATTAAAATTTTGAATCCTGCCCCCTTAAAACCTATACCTCTTGAAATTCTAAAAAATGTAGATATAATAATTCCTAATGAAGGAGAACTGTATCGTTTGTATTCATTTTTAGATTTAGAAGAGATAAAAGGAGAAGGAAGCCAAAAAATCATTCATGCTTCCAAAGCTCTTATAAAATACGGAATAAATTGTGTGATAACTACATTAGGAAAAAGAGGTTGTGTGATTCATATCGGGGAAGAAAACAAATCTATTGAAATCCCAGCACTAAAAGTAAAAGCTATTGATACAGTAGGTGCCGGAGATTGCTTTATTGGAGTTTTATCAAGTAAACTAAGTAAAGGGGAATCTCTGATGAATGCTGTGAAATATGCTACAGTAGCTGCCTCTATAGCTGTAACCCGAAAGGGTGCTCAAGATTCTTTACCCTTTTTAAGTGAAATTGAATCAAAATTTAATGAAGCATGTGCAAAGGGGGACTGGAAGGAGATTCTCTTATGATGGAAGAAACAATTTACACTAAAAGAAGCACAGTATTAAGGAAAAATGATTCCTATGAGTTGGTAATAACAATTGACTCATCTCTTCTTCAAAATATTTTCCTTATTAATGGAAATTCTTTCAAAACTAAAGAGATCTCTAAACAAAATCTAATAATTAAACCAGAAAGTTGTTACCTGATAATAAATCAGGGAAAGAATTCAATAGAAGTTCAATACAGTAGAGACGTTTCTGAACATGAGATCATTTACAATCCATATAAATTTGAAAATTCTGATAAAATAAATTATAGCGCTGAATTTTTTATTGAAAGGTATGAGATCCCAAAAAATTACATAGATACACTACCAAAATGGTATAGTTTCAAATTTACTTACCCCCATTATAATTTAATATTTGTTAGACCTGAATTCGGTCTTTCAATTCAAGTTCATAAACATAGAGCTGAACATTGGGAAGTTTTGGATGGAAAACCAATTATTATTAATGGAAATGAAATCTATTATTATGTTGAAAAAAATAGAAGATTTACAAATCATAAGGATGCTTACCATTCTATTATTAATCCAAACAAAAGGGAAGGAGAATTTGTAATTATTAGAGAAAGATGGGAAGGAGAATTTGATGAAAATGATATAGAACGCATTTTTAATCCAAATCAATATCACTAAAATTATCCTTCATAGTAAAAAAAAATCTCAAAAACTTGCTCTGGATTGAGAGTTTAAGATTCTTTGCAAAAGTACATCTAAGCCTTATAAGTTTTATGATTTTCTGCTTCTTAACCTAAAAGTTAAAATTAAAAGCAACACTAAAATCCTTACCGTATGAAGTTATATTAGAAAAAATAAACTGAATAAGATAAAAGAATTAAGCAAATTGGTTGAAAAATGGCTCCGGATAAACATTCTAATGAAGAAGAACCAGAAGAAAAAGATGAAGAATCTATTAGTGGTTCAGAAAAGGAATTAGATTCAGATAAAGAAATTGAACCTGAAGAAGTAACAGAAATAGAAGAGAATTCCGATATCACAGAAGAATTAGATAAAGAAAAAGAGCTTGACAGACTAAGATTTCATTATAGAGGATACACCTTAGAACAACTTAGAAAGATGAATATGGATCAATTTATACAGTTATTACCTGCGAGAGCAAGACGATCCTTAAAACGTGGATTACCTCCACGACAGAGGAAATTACTCGAAAGGTTGAGGAGAGCATACAGAGCGAAAAAGAGAGGGAAGGACCTCATAACAAGAACTCACGTGAGAGATATGATCATTTTCCCTGAGATGGTTGGACTTAAATTGGGGATCTATAACGGAAAAGAGTTTGTTACTGTTGATATTAAACCAGAAATGATTGGAAAGTATCTTGGGCAGTTCTCTATGACGCGGAAAAGAGTACAGCACGGTTCGCCAGGAATAGGAGCCACAAGAAGTTCAAAATATGTTCCATTAAAATAATAGAAAATAAAAAATGTAAAAGAGATGAAAATGAGATGCCTAACTGGGGTTATTCTTTTATTGAACAAAAATATGATATCGAAAGGACAGCGAAAGCATCAGGTAGAGATTTAAGGATTAAACCAAAGCACGCAAGAGAGATTTGTGCCGTAATTAAAGGAATGCCTGTAGATCGAGCTAAGGAATTCCTTGAAAAAGTGATTCAGTTAAAGCAGTCTATCCCATTTAGAAGATCTAAGAAGAAACTCCCTCATCGGAAAGATTTGAAACAATTTAACTGGTATGCTGGAAGATACCCCCAAAAGGCAGCAGCTCGAATTTATGAAGTTCTTTCTGCAGCTGAATCTAATGGTGAGTATAAGGGATTAGATATTGATATGTGCAGAATTATCCATGCCGCCTCCCACCGGGGAAGAATTATAAAAAGGTATATAGAGCGAGCGAGAGGACGTAGTACCGCTAAATTCAAGTATCTTACTCACATAGAAATTGTGATATATGAATTTCCAAGTTAGGCAATAAAAAATTGAATGAATTAAATAGTAAGAGTTTATGATAAAAAATGAGTCCACTAGTGAAAAATTTCATTGAACAGGGGATTAAACTAATGCAAATTAACGAATATTTGCGATCAGAGTTGGTTCGAGCCGGATTTGCGGGAGTCGACGTTCAGAAGACTCCTTTGGGTGTTCGAATTACTTTAAAAACAAGTAGACCCGGACTTGTTATTGGAAAGGGTGGAAAACGCATCCAAGAAATTACAGATGTACTCCAAGATCGATTTGGCTTAGAAATGCCCCAAATAGAGGTTGAGGAGGTTCCGAATCCTGATTTGAATGCCCAAATTATGGCGGAAAGACTTGCCTACTCTTTAGACAGAGGTAGACATTATCGCAGGGCAGGCTATTATATCCTTCGAAAGATAATGGATTCAGGAGGTGCTCTTGGTGCAGAGATTCGCATTAGTGGAAAAGTGACGAGCCAAAGAGCCAGATGTCAAATATTCCGGGCTGGAACAATGACTAAAAGTGGTTACCCCTCTCAAGAAGGAGTGGATAAGGGAGTCGCTCAATGTATTCAGAAATCTGGGGTTCTAGGAATTGTAGTAAAAATACAACATGTAGATACGAAGATGGGAGATGAAGTTAATATTAAAGAAGACCTTCTTGCTAAAGCACAAGCAGAAGCAGAAGCAAAATTAGTAAAAACAAAAGTAGAGTATGTTATTGAGGAAGAAGAGGCTGCATTAGGTGATGAGGAAAAGGAAATAATTGATGAGGTTGATGAAGAGTCGATTTCTGAGATTTCAATAACTCCAGATGAAGAGGATGAAGAAACAGAAGAAATGTAAAGTACTGTTATTAAAAAGATGTGATGTATTATGGGAGATATTTTAACAGCAAAAAAGATTCGAGAAATGGATGAAAGAGAAAGAGAGAGTACTCTTTTGAACTTAAGGGAAGAGTTGATGATGCTTTATTCAAACCAAACTGGCGGAGGTCTATCTGACAATCCTGGGAAAGCTAAGATTTTAAGAAAGCAAATCGCGAGAATTTTAACTGTAATTAATGAGGAAAAAGAATGATAAATCCAAAATACTTAATATATCATGATCTAGTTGGAATTCAAGCATATACAAAACTTATATCAAACCAAAGAAGTGAAGAATTCACATATGTTGGTATTGTGATTGATGAAACAAAAAATATGATAATTACGGAAAATGAGGAAAAAATTAAGAGATTTATAAAAAAAGATTATATCTTTCGGTTTAAAATACCAAATATCAAAAATAATGAGGATGATTATTGTTTAGAAGTTCATGGGACTAAAATAATTGGTCTTCCAGTGAATAGATTAAGAAGTTTAAAAAAGCGGAGATGGTTTAAAAGATGAGTAAAAATATTGGGATTCCCGGTGTAGTTCCTCCTAAGGCTAAGGCAGAAGATTGTAATGATCAATCTTGTCCCTTTCATGGTAACACGAGAATTAGAGGAAAGATTACCCAAGGAGTTGTTGTAAGCAAAAAGTCGAAAAACACTGTTGTAATAAGAAGAGATTATGTTCAATTTGTTAGAAAATATCAAAGATATGAGCGACGAAATATGCGACTCGCATGTCATTTACCAGAATGTTTAGTACATGAGATTAAAGTTGGAGATCTTGTAAAAGTCGGAGAATCTCGAAAGATTTCGAAAACAAAAGCATTTATAGTTTTAACTAAAATTTCAGGAGGAGAGACCTAAATGGGAACTAGGCGTAAATTAGGAAGAAAACGAATGGTGAAACCTAGAACCAGCTATGGCTTGGCGAATGGGTCAAGAATTCAGATAGCTGATAACTCTGGTGCGAAAATAGCCCAAATAATTAATGTTGATCATTATAAATCTAGACAAAGAAGATTACCCAAAGCTACAGTTGGTAGTATTTGTACTGTCACGATAAAGAAAGGGAGACCAGAAATGAGGGGTACTATAATGAAAGCAGTAATAGTTAGACAGAAAATGATTTATCGTCGATTAGATGGCACAAGATTATGCTTCGAGGATAATGCAGGTGTGATAGTAACAAAAGAAGGAGATCCCAAAGGTACAGAAATCAGAGGTCCCATTGCTAGAGAAGCGGCTGATCTATTTCCGCGATTGGCATCAATATCATCATTAATAATATAACGAGAAATATCGAGGAGCTAAAAAAATGAAAGTTAAATCAAAACAACCAAAAAAGCAGAGAAAAGCACTATATAATTATAAAAATCACCAGCGATCAAAATTGTTCAGTGCACGAGTAGCTGATTTTCTTCGAGATGAATACGGAATAAAAAGATTACCAGTTAGGGTAGGGGATCAAGTAAGAGTATGTAAGGGAGAATTCAAGGATTTTGAAGGTGAAGTCTTAGAAATTACAAAAAACCTAAGGTGTAAGATAAAAGAAGCTCAGTTTGAAAAATCAGATGGTACCCAGTTTCATCCTGCTATTCACGTATCTAACTTAGTGATCACTAAATTTACGAAAGAGAAAAAAATGGATCCACATCGTGCAAAAATGATTGATAGAAAAGCTTTGTATGGATTTTATGAAGAAGATCTAACAGCTCCTAAAAAATCAAAAGAGGAGGAAAAATATGACTAGACATGGTGGTCAAAAAACACTCAAGAGACTTAACACTCCCGCACATTTACAAATCAAAAGGAAGCATGGGAAGTTTTTTGTAAAACCGTCCCCTGGTTCTCATCCTGATAGATTTTGCTTACCTCTTCTACATATTGTAAGAGACATTCTTAAATTTGTAGATAACCATCGAGAAGCAAAAAAATTAATTGGATTAGGTCATTTTAAAATTGACGGAAAAGTAGTTAGGGATCGCGGATTCCCTGTAGGTTTAATGGATGTTCTTTCAATAGAAAAAATAAATAAACATTATCGAATACTTCCAGATTCTCATTATGGGTTAATCCTTCATGAAATTAGTCAAGAAGAGAGTACTTATAAATTGTGTAGGATAGATAACAAAACAAATGTAAAAGGAGGTCACCTCCAATTAAATTTACATGATGGTCGAAATATTTTAATTAGAGTAAAAGACCCAAGGAACCCAAAGGAAGATAAATATAAAAGAATGGACGTATTGAAAATTTCACTTCCAGACCAAGAAATTATGAAAGTTTTGAAATTTAAAGACAATAATCTGGCAATAATTATGTCTGGAAAGAATATAGGGCAAGTAGGGAAGATAGTGAATATTTTAAAAAGGTTCGGCCCAAAAGCTAGTACGGTCTCAATAGAACATAATGGAGATCATACAGAGACATTATATGATTATACATTTATAATTGGTGAAGAACAATCGGAGATTGATTTACCTGTTATAGAAAATTAAACACTTCAAGGTTGAGAAAAATGTCCGTAGTTACAAAAAAAAAAGCAATTAGCGCTCAATCAAAGGAATTTGACGAGAAATGGAAAAATCCTATGAAAGTCCCATTCTTGGAAAAGATTGTATTAAATATAGGGGTTGGTTCTGGTGGAGAAGAATTAGAAAAAGCAGTAAATGTATTGGAACAAATTACTGGTAAAACTCCTGTTAAAACTCTATCCAAGGTTAATGTTAAAGAATTTAATCTAAGAAAGGGGCGTCCAATAGGTTGTAAGATTACAGTAAGAGGTAAAGAAGCGGAAAAACTCTTAACTCGCTTATTAATAGTAAATAACAATAAGCTCTTGAGGAAAAGTTTTGATAATTTTGGGAATTTTGCATTTGGAATTGATGAACATATTAAAATCCCCCAAACAGAGTATGAAGCGGATATTGGATTATGGGGGCTGGATGTATGTGGTAGAATAGCTAGACCAGGAATGAGAGTGAAATATAGAAGAAAAGCCCGATCAAATATTCCAAGACACCATTATATTTCTCGTGCAGAGGCTCAATATTTCTTAAAACAAAAATTTGGAGTTGAAATTGTAAAAGAATTAGATTTAGAATATATTTAATGAATTATGGTGAGAAAAGATTCCACAAGGTAAACGCTTTGGCAAAGGACAGCGAGAATGTAGGCGTTGTCACACTCATAGAGGAATAATCAGAAGATACGGATTATATATTTGTAGAAGGTGCTTCTATGAAATTGGTGGTGAAATTGGATTTAAAAGATTTGAATAAAAATTAGGGAAATAAAAATTAGGTGTGAAGAAATATGGTAAATATTGTCGCAGATGCGTGTTGTGCCCTTAAAAACGCAGAACGAGCACGTCATAAAGAAGTGATTATCAATCCTGCTTCTAAAGTTTTACAGCAGATTCTTAGGATCTTTCAAAGGCATGCTTATATCGGAGAATTTGAGAGATATGACGATGGCCGTCAAGGGAAATTCAAAGTTGCACTATTAGGAAAAATTAATGAGTGTGCTGGTTTAATGAGGTTGAACTATAAAGTATCTCAATTTGAGATGCTTGAGAGAAAATTATTACCTGCACCAAACTTGGGTATCATCATTCTGACGACTAATGAAGGGATAATGACTATGAAAGAAGCAGAGGATAAGCATATAGGAGGTCACGCCTTATGCTATATCTATTAATCAGGAGGTAATTAAAATTGGTTAAAATAGCATTTTTTAAGGAAGAATTGGATATCCCTGATATTGTTGAAGTTACTTTAGAGGGAGGTCATCATATCAGAGTTAAAGGACCTAACGGTGATGTATTAAAAGATTTTTCACATACCAGAGGCTTTTCAGTCTCAATTAAAGACAATAAATTAATTTTCTCAACCAGTTTCCCAAAAAGCGCTACACTAGCTTTAATTAAAACTGTTGTAAGTATTATTAATAATTTAATTATTGGTGTTCAAACGAACTATAAATACGTCTCAAAAGTTGCTTATAGTCATTTTCCGTGTTCAGTCCGTGTAGATGATAAATTAAAGACTATCTTTATAGAAAATTTCTTGGGAGAAAGAGCCCCAAGAACAGCTAAATATCCAAACAACGTAAAAGTGGAAGTAAGCGGAGAAGATGTGTATTTTATAGGTCCAGATAAAGAAGCTTTAGGACAAACGGCCGCAAATGTAAAGAGAGCATGTCGTATAAGGAAGAAAGATCCTAGAGTTTTCCAAGATGGAGTTTACTTGTATAAGAAGCAATTAGGAGAAGAAATAATTTGGGAAATAGATTAGGATGGTGTTACTATTATGGTTCAAGATAAGAGATTAATAGAAATCAGAAACAAAATTAAAAGAAAAAAACCGGCTTTCAGAAGAGTAGAATCTTGGAGGTATAAAAGAGTAAAAGATTCTTGGAGGAAGGCTAGAGGTATTGATTCAAAAACACGAAAGAAGAAAAAATTGGGAGTTAAATCTCCGACAGTTGGTTATAGAGCTCCTAAGAAAGTAAGAGGGTTACATCCTTCTGGATATGAGGAAGTAAGGATTACAACTATTGAAGATCTAAAAAACTTAAATAAAAAGAAGCATGTCATTAAGATTTCTGCAAAAATAGGTGCTAAAAAACGTATAGCTTTAATCGACTTTTCTCAGAAAAGGGGATTTAAAGTATTAAACCTCGGAGTTTCTCAAAAGGAAATTGAAATGCTTGAGGAAATGGCTGAAGCCCCGATAACTGGTTTGGGTGGTGAGGAACTTATTGACATTGATGAATTAGAGGATTCATATGAATCAGAGGATGAAGATTAATAAGTAGGAGGATGAAAATATGAATTTGAAACCACAGAAAAGGATGGCCGCAGAGATTCTCAAATGTGGAGAGAATCGAGTCTACTTTGATCCTTATTTGATTGAAGATATTTCTTTGGCTATAACACGTGAAGATATTCGCAATTTAATAAAGCAAGGAGTTATACAAAAAAGATATAAAAAAGGAAATTCAAAATATAGAAAAAATATTCAACATCAGAAAAAGAAGAAAGGTAGAGCAAGAGGATTGGGAAAGAGAAAGGGAACTAAGCATGCAAGAACTCCAAAAAAGAGAGCTTGGATTAAAAAAATACGTCCAATAAGAAGAGAATTGAAGAAGTTAAGAGATAGAAAATTGATTACAGTTGCTAATTATCGAAAACTATATAAAAACGCTAAAGGTGGGATGTTTGGGAGTGTCGCCCAGTTAAATCGATATATAAAAGAGAAAGAATTAATAAGAAGAGGTAGATAATTTATGGCGCGAGGACCTAGATATAGAAGACAATTTCGAAGACGACGTGATGGAAAAACAGATTATCATAAGAGATTAAAATTACTAAAATCAAAAAAGTTAAGAATAGTAATAAGAGCTTCTAATAATAATATTAGAGTCCAGGTAGTCCAATCTAAATTAGGAGGGGATAAAGTTCTAATTTCTAGCTTTTCAAAAGAGTTAAATTCAAATTATGGTTGGATTGCTAATACTGGAAATGTTCCTGCATCATATTTAACGGGTTATTTAGCAGGTTTAAGAGCACAAAAGAAAGATATTCAAGAAGGGATCTTTGATCTCGGTATATTTTACCATAGAAATCGAGTACTCGCTGCTTGTAAAGGTGTTATTGATGCAGGTCTTCAAATACCATATCATGAAGATTTTTTTCCTGAGGGATTAGAAGATAGAATTAAGGGTACTCACATAGAAACTTATGCAAAAAAACTGAAATCAGAAGATCCTGAAAAATTTGATATCATTTTTTCTGGATACCTTAAGAAAAACAAAGTTAATCCTCTTAAAATTAGTCAAATTTTTTCAGATTCATTAAAAATGATTAAAAATAAAGCCTAAATAAGTGATAAGATATGAGTCGGTTAAGAAATGTTGAAGTAGAATGGATTCCTAAAACAAAACTTGGAGAACTAGTGAAACAGGGACTTATGACTTTAGATAAAATCTTTCAGAATAATCTTGTGGTAAAAGAAAAAGAAATTATAGAAATGCTTTTACCACAACTAACAGAAACGGTCACCACAATAAAGATGGTCCAACAAATGACTGCTAGTGGCCAAAGATCAAAATTCAAAGCAGTTGTACTCGTTGGAACTGATGGATTCATAGGTACAGGATCAGCCAAGAGTAGAGAGGTTGGTCCAGCTATAAGAAAAGCAATTGAAAAGGCAAAACTCTCCGTTATTCCTGTTATTAGAGGGTGTGGAAGCAAAGAATGTGGATGTGGAGGAACTCATAGTGTTCCATTCAAAGTTAATGGAAAATGTGGTTCTGTTAGGATCCAATTAATACCCGCTCCTGCTGGTGTAGGATTAGCATGTGCTGATAAAGTAAAAGATGTTTTAAGATTATGTGGGGTTGAAGATATTTGGAGTAAGACATTCGGTGATACTCGTACAAGTGAAAACCTTGTAAAAGCAACATTTGATGCTCTAAAAAATGCCCATAAATATAACTTTAATATATAGTAAAATGAGTGGAATTAATATGGCAGTAGCAAAAAAGAAAGTAAAATCGAAAGAGACTGAAGATATTCCAAAACTATACTTTGCTATTCGTATAAGAGGAGCACCGGGTATGAAGCGAAAAATTCTTGATACTCTTAAAATGCTCAGAATGCATAAAGTAAATCATGGAGTTCTTATCTGGGGAACTAAAAGTTATAAAGGAATGCTTGTGAAATGCAAAGATTATATCGCATATGGTGAAATTGATGCTAAAACATTAATACGACTTTTAAGAGTAAGAGGAAGAGTCGAAGGAAATGCCCCACTCACAGAAGAACACTTAAAGAACTTAACGACATATAAAACATTTAAGGAATTTTCGAAAGCTTTA